>JBAVGF010000029.1:0-37738 GCA_049684675.1 Thermodesulfobacteriota bacterium
GTTTTTCGATAACCTATAAAACCCTTTCCCAATGCTAAATACTCTCATCGAGGGGTAGTCTCCTTCCCATGGTTTCTACCCCTCTAATTTAACTCACTTCTGTCTCATATGTATCTGAACGAGTTCAGACAGTCTTATTATAAACTTAAATATTCTAAAAGATATCATTTCTACTCTTTCCACGCGGACTCAAAAATCACCATTCTTGACAAAATTTATGCTTGTCGACCAAAATTAGATTAGAAGATCAAATTACAATTGACAGGAGGTGAGCATCATGAGAAGAGCGATGTTAACAGTTATGGTCTTAGCCATTTCAGCGATCTTTGTGGCTGCCGTCATGGCGGCAGAACAAAAAGTTCCTGGCTCCGCGGCGTCTGCACCCAAAGCTGAGAAGTTCAAGGGTGTGATTGAAAAGGTGGATGAGGTCAAGAAGGACATTCTCGTCAAATCCGAAAAGGAAGAGATGACTTTCTCCTTGACTGACAGGACAAAGATCACCGTAGGCAAGAAAGAGCTTACGTTCGCAGATCTGAAGAACGGATCATCGGTGACCGTTAGGTACAAGAAAGAAGGAGACAAATTGGTGGCTTTGAGAATCAGTGTTCATATGCCAAAGACTACGGGAATGAAGGAAAAAGCTCCTTCTGAAAGGGCCTATTAAAACAAAATAACCGGGAAGCAATTCCCGTTTTCTATAAAAAAGGCACGCTTTCGAGTGTGCCTTTTTTATTTGACAGTACTGTCTACGGAATTGCTCAGGAGGTTGAAGTAAACGGAGGTGTCGTATATATTTGAGGAGTGGAAAAATGACAGACGGTGAAGGAGATTCTTTATGCCGAAGGTGATGAAACGGTCGGTCTGTCCTTACGATTGTCCTGACACGTGTGGGCTTCTGGTAGAAGTCAAAGATGGAAAGGCGGTCAAAGTTTCCGGCGATCCTGATCATCCTTTTACAAGGGGTACTCTTTGCGTGAAGATGAATCACTATGAAGAAACTGTCCATTCACCGCTCCGTCTCACCTATCCCATGCTGCGAGCAGGAACCAAAGGCTCAGGTGAATTTCACTCTGTTTCCTGGGAAGAAGCCATTGACCGGATTGCAGAGGGCTGGCAAAAGATCATCGATCAATATGGCTCAGAAGCCATTCTTCCCTACTCCTATGCCGGAACCATGGGACTCATCCAGCGAAATGCCGGGCACCCTTTTTTCTATCGACTTGGAGCCTCCCGCCTTGACCGCACGATTTGCTCTCCTGCAAAAGAGGTAGGCTGGAAAGTGGTGATGGGAGAAACGGCAGCACCTCATCCTGATGAGGTATCGGAGAGCGATCTCGTCATTCTATGGGGGATCAATGCAAGGGCGACCAATATCCATTTTCTCCACGGAGTGAACAGGGCTAAGCAGAAGGGCGCAACGATATGGCTTATGGATACCTACCGGACTGTTACATCCTCTATGGCTGATCAAACCTACATTGTCCGGCCAGGAAGTGACGGCTCTCTTGCTTTGGGACTGATGCACCTCTTAGTCCGCCAAAATCTCATCGACAACGATTTTGTCACAGCCCATGTCCAAGGTTTTGAGGAGCTGAAAGAAAAAATTCTTCCAGACTTTCCACCTGAAAAGGTCAGCCTCCTGACAGGCCTATCCTCAGAGACCATTGAAGCTATGGCTTATGCCTATGGCACAGCGAAGAGTCCCTTCATCAGACTTGGGAGTGGACTTTCTCGATACGGCAACGGAGCCATGGCCATACGCACTATTGTTTGTCTGCCTGCTCTCGTTGGGGCCTATGGAAAAAAAGGGGGCGGTTGTTTTGCCGGAACCGGCACGGCCGGGGCCTTTGCCATGAAAGAAGTCCTTCGAGAGGATTTTATGACGAAAAAGACCCGTATCATTAATATGAATCGCCTGGGTTGGGCCTTGAATGAGCTGAGTGATCCTCCTATCCAAAGTGTCTATATTTATCATTCTAACCCTGCGTCTGTTGCTCCTGATCAAAATCAGGTTTTGAGAGGCTTGGAGCGGGAAGACCTCTTCACCGTTGTCCACGAGAGATTCATGACGGATACGGCTCGATACGCAGATATTGTCCTTCCCTCAACGTCATCTCTCGAACACGGCGATCTCTACCGTTCCTATGGCACTTACTGCATTCAACGTGCGAGAGCGGCTATCCCTCCTGTTGGAGAAAGCAAATCAAACTGGGAGGTCTTCCGTCTTTTGGCTAAGAGGATGGGATTCGAAGAACCCTTTTTTCACCAGACGGCAGATGACCTGATTGACCATCTTCTTTCCATTCCGAGCCCCGTGAGAGAAGGAATTGATCAAGGAGCTTTCTTAGCCGGGAAGGCGGTTGAAATTCCACTTCCGGCAAATGCCCGCACCCGGTTCAAAACACCTTCTGGAAAGATTGAAATTTTGAATCCGAAAGAACCTCACCCATTGCCCTGCTATCTCTCTCCTTATGAAGGAGATTTTCCCTTTCGTTTGATGACGGCACCGAGTTTATACTGCTTAAACTCCTCTTTTCGGGAAAGAGAAGACCTCCGCAATAAGGAGAAGGCCATGTTCCTTCAAATGAACCCGGCTGATGCAGGGGTAAAAGGCATGAAAGAAGGTGATTCCGTTATCGCCTTCAATCAACTTGGGGAGGTCCCTTTCATCCTCCATGTCACTCCCAAAATTCCTTCTCGCGTCGTGGTGGCAGAGGGGATCTGGTGGCTGCATCATTGCCCGGGTCCTCGTTCCGTCAATGCCTTGACTTCTCAGCGTCTGACAGACCAAGGAGGAGGGAGCACGTTCTACGACAATACCGTGGATGTGAGAATAGAAAAGAGATAAGGTTAAGGCTTTTGGAATTACATCAAGCCGGCGATGGATCGTTGAGCCAAAGAGAGCACATTGGCGGGAAAGATCCCCAAGTAAAGGGTCCCGATCACGGCCAAGATCAATGCGAGCACAGAAGCGGGTGAGAACTGAAGGCCGGTGATCTCCCGTTCGGATTCCCTGAAATACATGAGCACGGTGACCCGGAGATAATAGTAAACCGACACCGCGCTGTTCAGGACGCCGAGGATGGCCAGCCAATAAAATTTTGACTTCACCGCTGCACTGAAGACATAGAATTTGGCCATAAATCCTCCGAGAGGGGGAATGCCTGCCATGGAGAGGAGAAAGATCGTCATCGATGCGGCCAGGAGCGGATACTTGAATCCAATCCCCGCATAATCACTGATCAGGGTATTCTCTTCTCCCTTCTTCCCGAGGAGAATGACCACGGCAAAGGCACCGATATTCATAAAGGCGTAGGCCATGAGATAAAAAAGGATGCCTGAAGTCCCTAAATCGTTCCCCGCGACAAAGGCCACCAAAATGTATCCGGCATGAGCGATGCTCGAGTAAGCCAGCATCCGTTTGATATTGGTCTGGGAGATCGCCACAATATTTCCCACCGTCATCGTCGCCACACAGATCACCCACATGATCGAGGTCCAGTCAGGACGAAAGGCCGGCAAGGCAGAGAAGAAGACCCTGACCAATGCCGAAAAAGCGGCTGCCTTCACCCCCGTTGCCATGAAAGCAGTAATGGAGGTCGGAGCTCCCTCATAGACATCGGGCGTCCACATATGAAAAGGAACAGAGGCAATCTTGAAGCCAAAACCAATGGTGAGAAAAACAAGACTCATCAGAAGCATCGGGCTTCTTAACAAATTTTTGGAGGCAATATACGCGGCAATGTCTTTCAGATAAAGGGTTCCTGTAGCGCCATAGATGAGGGCGATCCCGTAGAGGAGGAACCCTGTAGCAAAAGCGCCCAAAAGAAAATATTTCAACGCCGCCTCCACTGACCTCTTATCTTCTCGCATCATCCCAGCCAGGATATAGATGGAGATGGACATCGTTTCCAAACCGAGGAAGATGGTGATCAAATGAGAACCGGCCGCCATCAACATCATCCCAAGGGTCGCAAAAAGGATCAGGGCATAATATTCTCCAAACTCGATCATTTCCCTATGGATGTAACCCATAGAGATCAGCACCGTTAAGAAGGCGATGATCAGAAAAATAATCTTGAAAAAGAGTGCATATCCGTCCGAGACAAACATCCCTTCGAAACCGGATCTGGCAGATCCCATCTGCGGGATAGTATAAAGGGAAGCGTAAACGATCCCGATGAGGCTTACTATTCCAAGATAACCCTTTCTCTCTCCCTTGGGTAAAAAGACGTCTAACAGAAGCACCAAAAACCCGAAAGCCGTAACGATGATCTCCGGTGCGATAAGATAGAGGTCAATCTCTGGTATTTTCATCAACGAAATCCTCCGATGAGTCAGTTCGGAGCAATTCGTTCGGCGTTCGAAGTGATTTGTCTTGAAGCTCCGAACTCTGAACTCCGAACTCCCAACTTTTTATTTCTTCATCTCTGCCACTTTCGGCGGGGGAAGGTCAGCCTTCATTTCAACCCTTCCCTTGAAATCTTTTATGAACTTCTCCACGCTGGCATCCATCTTGCTGAAGAAAAGCTTGGGGTAGATGCCCATAAGAAAAATGATGATGACCATCGGAACGAGAATCGATATCTCTCGAGCGTTCAGGTCTTTCAGCTTTTCATTTTCAGGACGGGTGATCTTGCCAAACATTACTCTCTGAAACATCCACAGCATGTAAGCGGCCCCGAAGATGACGCCCGTCGCGGCCAACACCCCGTAGACGACGTTGGATCGAAAAGCACCGAGGAGGATCAGAAATTCTCCCACAAATCCATTCGTCCCAGGAAGACCGATCGAGGACAGGGTCACGATCATGAAGAAGACAGCATAGATCGGCATCACCTTCGACAGTCCTCCAAAATCAGCGATCAAACGCGTATGGCGGCGCTCATAGATCATCCCGACAATGAGAAAGAGGGACCCCGTGCTGATGCCATGGTTAAGCATCTGATAGATGGAGCCCTGAATTCCCTGCATATTGAATGCGAACATTCCGAGCATCACGTATCCCAGATGGCTCACACTGGAAAAGGCAACCAGTCGCTTCAGATCGGGCTGCATCATCGAGACCAATGCACCATAGATAATTCCTATAATCGCAAGAATAGAAACCAAAGGCAGAAGATCGAAGGCTGCTTTCGGAAACAGAGGTATGGCAAACCGGATGAACCCATAGGTTCCCATTTTCAACAGAACGCCTGCCAGAATCACACTTCCGGCAGTCGGCGCCTCAGTATGGGCATCGGGCAACCATGTATGAAAGGGAAACATTGGAACCTTGATGGCAAAGGCCAGGGCAAAGGCTCCGAAGAGCCAGTACTGCGTTCCAACGGGTAATCCCGATTTATAGAGTTCGAGCACGTCAAAGGTGGAGACACCGGTTGCCTTCTGATTGAGGAAATAGAGGGCCAAGATCGCTACGAGCATCAGCACGCTTCCCGCCATGGTAAAGAGGAAGAATTTGACGGCTGCATAAATCCGTCTCTTGGGATCACCCCAGACACCGATGAGGAGGTACATTGGAATCAGCATCACTTCCCAGAAAACATAGAAAAGGACGAGATCGAGGGCCACCAGAGCACCAATCATCCCCGTCTCAAGGAAGAGGAATGAAATCATGAATTCCTTTACCCGGAAGGTGATCGCTGTCCAGGAGCACAGGATGCACAGGATGGTCAAAAAGGTGGTCAAGAGAACCAAGAACAGGCTGATCCCATCAATTCCGAGTTTATAGCTGATCCCATAGCTCTGAATCCACCACCAATCCTCCACGAATTGCATCGCCGCTGTCTTGGGATCGAAGCCAAAGAAGAGGGGCAGAGAGAAAATAAACTCGACGAAGGCAAAGATGAGAGTGACCCACCGGATGGCTCTCCCATTCTCTTTGTTGATGAAAAGAAGAACAATGGCGCCCAAGATCGGAAAGAAGATCAACAGCGACAGGATGGGAATTCCCAAGATCGTCATGAAAGGGACTCCTTTTTATCGAAACGAATGACACGAATGATAACAAATTAGACGAACCATCACCCCCACCCTCGCTCTCTCCCCTTGAGGGGGAAGGTAGGATGGGGGGTCGCCATCATTCGCTTTATTCGCTTCATTAATAGAAAATAGCTCGAACAATATAATAGGCGGCAATGACGATTCCGCCAATGACCATTGAAAAGGCGTAATTTTGAACTACGCCGGTCTGTATCTTTCTCATGGCTCCGGAGAGTAAACCGATGCAATAGGCAATGCCGTTGACCGTACCGTCGATGACAAACTCATCAAAGCCCTTCCAGAGCCCTGTGCCCGCCCACTTGAAAGAGTTGACAAAGAGAACCTGATAGATCTCGTCAACATAGTATTTGTTGTAGACCAGTTTGTAGAGCCCCTTCCACCTCTCAGCCGCCAGTTTGGGAAGGGCTGGATTCTTTACATAGAAGAGATAAGCGATGCCGATCCCAACGAGGGCGATGACCACAGAGACTACCATCATGAGAAGCTCCAAGGAAGCTCCGTGTCCTCCCCCCTCCCCTCCAGATGCCCACGCTTGCGAGATAAGCGCAATCCCTGCATGGGCCTTGGCTGGCTCAGCCCCACCTCCCAATACGGGAGCGAGGAATTCGTGAATATGATTAGCTCCTCCCAGGATATGAGGAACACCTATATAGCCTCCGATGACGGAGAACACGGCAAGAACCATCAGAGGAACTGTCATGATCTTGGGTGATTCATGGATATGATGTGCCACATGTTCATCGACCCTCGACTGACCAAAGAAGGTCATGAACAGAGCCCTGAACATATAGAAGGCGGTCATGCCGGCCGCCATTGCAGCCACCGCCCACAGCAAGAAATGACCGTGGGAGCTGGAGAAGGCTTGCCAGAGGATCTCATCCTTGCTAAAAAATCCAGAGAGGCCAGGAATTCCGGCGATCGCGAGTGTCGCGATGAAGAACGTCCAGAAGGTATATGGAATCTTTTTTCTGAGATCCCCCATCTTTCTCATATCCAATTCGCCACTCAGGGCATGCATAACGCTTCCGGCGCCGAGGAAGAGAAGCCCCTTAAAAAAGGCATGGGTCATCAGATGGAATATCCCAGCGCTGTAGGCACCCACACCTACGCCTAAGAACATGTACCCCAACTGGCTAATCGTAGAATAGGCCAAAACTTTCTTGATATCGTTCTGACAGAATCCAATAGAAGCGGTAAAGATGGCTGTGGCCACGCCGACGATGGCCACGATCGCCATGGAGATGGGGGCCATACTGTAAAGCACGTTACACCGGGCCACCATGTAAACCCCGGCGGTCACCATGGTGGCTGCATGGATGAGGGAGCTGACCGGTGTCGGACCTTCCATGGCGTCAGGAAGCCAAACATATATAGGAATTTGTGCCGATTTTCCACAGGCGCCGACAAAGAACAGAATCGTGATGGCTGTTATGGTTCCAGGCTCCAGCAAATGCGCATTAGCGAAGACTTCGGTAAAATTCAATGTCCAGACCCCATGTTTTCCGAGACTGGTGAAGAGGAGGAACATCCCGAGAATGAATCCGAAGTCACCCACTCGGTTGACCACAAAAGCCTTCTTCCCTGCATTGGAGGCGGAATCCTTTTCATACCAGAAGCCGATCAGGAGATAGGAACAGAGGCCGACACCCTCCCATCCCACAAACATCAATAAAAAGTTGTTGGCCAGAATGAGATTGAGCATCATGAAGACGAAGAGGTTCAGATACGTAAAGTACCGAGCGTATCCCTGATCATCATGCATGTACCCGACCGAGTAGATGTGGATGAAGAAACTGACCCCGGTGACTACCAGGGCCATCAGGATGGAAAGAGGATCGATCTGGTAGCCGATCACTGTTTGGAATGAACCCGAGACCACCCAATCGAAAATGACTTTTTCAAAATGGCGTTCCGTGGGGGGCTTTCCAATCAATTCGAGGAAGATGAGGATGGAGGTGAGAAAGGACAGTCCAATCACTGAAGGACCCACCCAACTGACCACCTTCTTCCCCAGACTTCTGCCGAAGAGCCCATTGATCATAAAACCGATCGCCGGAAACAGGGGGATCAACCAGACATAATCGAACATGAAAGACTCCTTCTCATCATTGCGGATTTTGGATTGCGGATTTCGGAATCTTACTCCGCGTTCCGCATTCTGCATTCCGCAATTGGGTCACCACTTTAATATATTAATCTCATCCACATTGATCGTTTCTCTCGAACGATAAATCATCACAAAGATCGCCAGCCCAACGGCTGCCTCAGCCGCTGCTACAGCGATGACAAAGAAGGCAAAGAGTACTCCGTCCAGGGATTGGAGAAAGCGGGACAGTGTGATGAAGGTGAGATTGACGGCATTGAGCATCATCTCGATGCACATGAAGACCACGATCGCATTTCGCCTGGTCAGGGCTCCGATCACTCCGATCGTGAAGAGTATTCCGCTCAAAACCAGATAACATTCAGGGGGAACGGATGGAATGGTCATAGACATACTCCTTAATTCAAAATGCAAATTATAAATTGCAAAGTGCAAAATCTTTCAAACTTCTTTTCAAATTTTTCATTTTGTATTTTGAAATTTTCACTTTTCAATGATCTTTACCTATGCCCTTTTTTTGCTCAAAATGACCGCCCCGACGACGGCGGCCACGAGAAGGACAGAGACAATCTCAAAGGGAAAAAGATATTGAGTGAGCAGTATCTCGCCGACAGCCTTCACATTGGCATTCACCTTATCCGGTGTATAGGAACCCATCTTCCCAGTCGGAGATTTCGCCACGACCGAATAAATAATCCCGAAAAGAAAAAGGACCATCAGCACGCCGCCGATCACCTTCGAATAAAAAAGTCTCAACCCGGATCGAAGCTCTTGTTCCAGATCCAGAAGCATGATGACAAAGACGATCAGCATCACGATGGCGCCGGCGTAAACGAAAATCTGGATGATGAACATAAATTGCTGGTAAAGCAGCAAGTAAAGCACCGACACGCAGAGGAAGGTTAGCACCAGAAAAAGAGCGCTGTGAATGGGGTTCTTTCGAGTAATGACCAGCAAGGAGGCGATGATGGAGACAAACGCCGCTCCCAAAAAGATCAACCATTGAAATATCGTCACGATATTTTCAGCCATCAATTTACTCCTGTCCCCTGACTCCTTCTTCCTTGATGGGAGAGGGTTGGGAGGGACGAAACAATTTTCCCCCTCCCCTTAATCCCCTCCCACCAGGGAGGGGAGATTTCTAAGTCTATGGGTTATTTCCTTTCTCTTCCAAAAGTTTCTCGGTGGTCATGGTATAACCTTTTCGATCCCCCTCCACCCATTCATAGTTCTTTCCCATAAAGATCGCCTTTACCGGACACGCTTCCTCGCAGAAACCGCAGAAGATACACCGGGTGGCATCCAGCTCGTAGGTGAGTGGGTATCGTCTCCCTTCCTCATCTTCGGCGGTCTCGATGTAGATGCATTGAGAAGGACAGACGATCATACAAAGGCCGCAGGCGACACACTTAGTCTTCCCATGTTCATCCTTCTCAAAATATTGAATGCCCCTCCACCGCTTCGCCGGAGCCATTTTCTGTTCCGGATATTGGATGGTGATCGGCTTGGAGAAAAAGCGGTTTAAAGTAAGCGCCAACCCTTTTAACAATGGAATGATCATCTCTGACCTCGTTATCAACCTTTCAATGAAACAACCAACCCGGTTATGACAAGATTAATCAGGGCTAAGGGGATCAGAATCTTCCAGCCAAGCTTCATGATCTGATCGTACCGGAGTCGCGGCATCGTCCCCCGCTCCCAGATGAAGAAAAAGAGGAAGACAAAGAGCTTACCAGAAAACCAGACCACTCCGGGGATGAAACCGAGTTGAGGAATAATCGGCTGCCATCCTCCCATGAAGAGCGTTACAGCGACAGCACCCATCGTCACCATATGCGCATACTCGGCCATGAAGAAGAGGGCGAATTTCATACTGCTGTATTCGATGTTGAATCCGCACGCCAGCTCGGCTTCTGCTTCGGGCATGTCAAAAGGAGTCCGGTTGATCTCTGCGAGGCCGCAAATCAGATAAAGGACAAACGCCACCGGCTGATACCAAATATTCCAATTCCAGAACCCTCCTCCCTGGAGACGGACGATCTCAGTCAACCTCAGACTTTGTGAAAGGATGAGGACTCCGATGACCGCAATGCCAAGGGCCACTTCATAACTGATCATCTGAGCCGCGGCCCGAAGAGAACCGGTCAATCCATACTTATTCCCAGAAGACCAGCCTCCTAAGATGATCCCAAATTCTCCAAGGGAGGCGATCCCGAAGATATAGAGAAGCCCAACATCCACATCGGCAATCCGCAGTTTGACCACCCAATTGGTCCCGGGAATGGTGAACTGATTTCCAAAGGGGATCACCGCAAAGAGGCTTATGGACGAAATAATAGCGATCATGGGTGCCAAGACGAAGATCACTTTATCCGACCTACCCGGAATTAAGTCCTCTTTGAAAAAAGCCTTGACTGCATCGGCAAAGGGCTGAAGCAATCCAAAGGGCCCGCAACGATTTGGACCATAACGAACCTGGATGTGGCCCAAAACCTTCCGTTCCAACCAGGTCAAATAGGCCACGACGATCATCAGACAGGCAAAAACCACCACGCATTTGACAACGATCTCAATGAGAAGATACAACAATTGCATTCTTCTTCTCCTCTACCCCGTTAGAAAGCCTCATTCCTTGAGGCGAGAATGATAAAAAAGAATGTTAGTACCTTATTGAAGGCGGAGTTTATAGCCCCACCTTTTCTAACGGGATCTACCTTTTCTCTATCCTTCCGATAAAGACTTTGTACTCGGGGTGCTGACCCGCAGCTTCGTATCCGGAGACCAAAAGATTATTTACAAAAACAGGAAAAAACGTCGTGGCGAAGTAGGCTACCCCTTTTGGAACGGCTCCCGAAATCTTGCAGATCGTTTCCACCTCGCCTCTCGGTGAGGCGACCTTCACCTTTCCCCCTTCTTCCAACCCTGCCTTCGCGGCATCCTCCGGGTGCACTTCAACGCACGAATCGGGAAAGACCTTGGCCAACCCCGCGGCTCTCTTCGTCGTGGTCCCGATTCCGTAATGGTAATGAAACCCTCTGGGGATGATCCACAAAGGATATCTGTCATCCGGCTGCTCTATTGGTCCTTTGTATTCTACGGGAAAGAATCTCCGTTTCGATCCATTCCTTGAAGACCACTGAATTCCGCCCTTATCCAGGCTGGGATAATTGACCCCGGCATAGAGGGGAACCAGAGAGGCGATTTCCTCCATAATCTCCGCGGGACTCCGATATCCCATGGGATAACCCATCCTCGTCGAAAGGTCACAGAGGATCTTCCAGTCAGGCCTGGAATCCCCGACCGGTGAGATGGCCTTCCGCACCCTTTGAACCCTTCTCTCCATGCTGGTGAAAGTTCCATCCTTCTCAGCAAAACTCACCCCGGGTAAAATCACATGGGCATAACTCCCAATGTGGGTCATGAAAAGATCCTGAACCACTAAGAGTTCCAATTGACGGAGTCCGTTCTTCAGTCTCTCCAAGTTGGGAAGATTGATGAAGGGATCTTCACCGAAGATATAGAGGGCTTTGATCTTCCCTTCCAGAATCTTATCGAACATCTCCACATAGGTGAAGCCCGGTTTTTCCGGAATTTCCCTCTCCCAGATTTCCCCGAACTTTTTGCGCGCCTTTTCGTCTCCCACCCTCTGGTAACCGGGGAGGAATTCGGAAAGCGAGCCCATATCCAAACCGCCCTGGGCATTATTCTGAGTGAGCAGCGGGTAGACGCCCCCTCCTCCCTCTTCTGTCTCTCCGGTCAACAGGGCCAGGTTGCAGAGAGCCTTTACGATCTCGGTCCCGTTGGCATGCTGGGTGACACCGGAACCAAAGACGATCGCCCTCTTTTTCGCCGAGCGATAGAGATTGGCAACGCCCTCTAAATCTGCCGGAGAGACCCCTGAGGCATTATTAACAAATTCAGCAGAACATTTTGCCAAAGAGGATCGAAGGAGTTCAAAACCCTCTGTCTTGGACCCGATAAACTCCTTCGAATGGACACCCTTCTCTATGAGGAGACGAATCAGACTGTTGATCCAGGCAATATCCGTTCCCGGCAGGGGTCTCAGCCAAAGGTCGGACCATTTTTCCCATTGGGTCTTCCGAGGATCGACCAGGATGATCTTAGCGTTGTTCTTTCGGATCGCCTCCCGCATCTTATTGCTGAAGATGAGGTAATCATCATACGAATCCGCACCGACGATCAGGATGAGGTCGGCTTTGGTTACGTCGTCCATTGCATGGGTCATCGCTCCACATCCCGTGGAGGCCATCATCCCGTAGAGAGAAGATCCGCTGGACAATCGGGCACCGTTGTCGATATGGTTCGTTCCGATGCAGGCCCTCAGCCATTTCTGAAAAAGAAAATTCTCTTCATTCGTTCCCCTGGAGGAAGAGATTCCTCCAATGCACTCGGCACCGTACTTCCCTTTTATTTCCTGAAGTTTTGTAGCGACCTCACTCACGGCCTCTTCCCAGGAGGCCTCTGCAAAAACTCCAGATTTTTTAATGAGTGGTTTTTGAAGCCTGTCCGGATGATGAATAAAATCGAAACCGAACCTTCCTTTCACACAGAGACTCCCCTGGTTGACTCCGGCCTCCCCCTTAGTGGTCACTTTGATCACCTTCCTGTCGGCGAGGGTGTTGAGCTCGAGCTGACAGCCGCATCCGCAGAAAGTGCAGGTGGTCTGTATTCTATCCAGTTGCCATGTACGGCCTTTGATGGGACTGAGATTCTCCGTTAAAGCACCCACCGGACACATTTGGAGACACTCTCCACAGGAGATGCAGTTTTCCTTTCGAACCGCCTTCACATGGGAGGGGAAACCATGTTCTGCCACCTCGAGAACATCCGCTCCCGGCACATCCACACAAGACTGGATGCAGCGGAGACACATCACACAACGATCAAACCATTGCCGGATCAGGGGGGTCCCGTAGGGAATGGAGGGAAACTCTCTTTTCTCCGGGAGATACTCGTTCTTTTGGATTCCGAATTCATAGGTTCGATTCTGGAGTTGGCATTCTCCCCCGGCATCGCAAACAGGACAGTCCAGAGGATGGTTGACCAGTAATAATTTCAAGGCCTCCCATCTCATCTTTTCGGCACGTTCCGTGCGGGTATGAACTGCCATGCCCTCCACCACGGGCGTTGCGCAGGAGGCCATGGGCATCTCAGCACCCTGCACATCGACCAAACAGATCCGGCAGGACTTGAGCAGACTCAATCTGGGGTGATAACACAGGGTGGGAATATAGATCCCATTTTCTTTGGCCACCTCATAGATCGTCTGATCCGGTCTTCCAGTAACTTCTTTCCCGTCAATGGTCAGCTTAACCATGCTTTATCAGATCCTCCAGTCACCCCCACCCTTCCCCTCCCTCATCAAGGGGGGGGTCCTCATTTAGAAATCCTCCCAGCTAATCACCTCTCCCCCGGTGGGAGAGGGAAGAGGTGAGGGGGAAAATATTACACTGCAAACAGTCCAATGCGCACACATCTCAGACACCGCTCCGCTTCCTTTTGAGCGACCGGAACGGAAAACCCCTCCTCCACCTCATCAAAAATCCATTTTCTCGAGTCGGGAAGAAGCATGTTCAACATCGCCCTCTTCTGTCCGCCGGAGATCCCGATCTTCTCATTCTTGTTATAAACCTTGATTTTTTCCACCAAGGTCTCCAGAAGTTCCCCCTCGGATTCCTTCACCTCCTGGCCACGAAGGAAGAGATCAATCTTGTCCGCGGCTCTCTTGCCATGACCCGCAGCACGAACCAGGACATCGGGCCCGGTGACACAATCCCCGGCGGAGAAGATCCCCGGACGGCTCGTCATGAACGTTCCTTCTTGGACGGCGATCGTAGATCGTCTCGTCGTCTTCACCCCGTCCTTTTCTTCAAGGAACGAGAGGTCAATGGCCTGACCGATGGCTGGGATCAGAATATCGGTCTCAATGAAAAACTCGGATCCCTTCACGGGAACGGGTCGCCTTCTTCCTGACTCATCCGGTTCACCCAATTCCATCCGGATGCATTCCACTCCCACAACCTTTCCTTCCTTTTCAACGATCCGGACCGGATTGCAAAGGTAATGGAATTTTACGCCCTCTTCCTCTGCATCGTGGATCTCCACCCGATCCGCAGGCATCTCTTTCTTCGTCCTTCGATAAACCAGGTTCACATCCGGCTTGCCAATACGAAAAGAGGAGCGAACGCAGTCAATGGCCACATTTCCACCGCCGACCACGACCACCCTTTTTCCTTCAGGATAAGGGTCTCTTCCCAGATTGACTTCTAAGAGGTAATAAACGCCGGGGATGAATCCCTTGTATCCTTTGTTTTCTCCCTCGACGCCCATAGGTGTATTGGTCTGGGCACCCACACCGATGAAGACGGCTTTGTAAGCTTGCTCAAACATCTGAGGAAGAGTAATATCTTTTCCCACCTGGGTATTGTATCGAATCTCCACACCCAGTTTTTCGACGATCCCCGCTTCATATCTCACGATATCCCGAGGGAGACGGTAATCAGGAATTCCTACAGCGGCCATCCCGCCCGGTTCACCCAGTCTCTCGAAGATGGTGACAGGGTAGCCTTTTAGAGCCAGGTAGTAGGCGCAGGAGAGGCCGGCTGGGCCCGCGCCGATGATGGCCACTTTCTCTGAATGCATTTCCCCTTTCTTAACCGAAGGATCCCTCCTTTTCTCCAGTTCATAATCGGCGACAAACCGCTTGAGCCATTTAATGGAGATACATTCGTCCACATTTCCCCGCCTGCAATTATCCTCGCAGGGACGGACGCAGACCCTTCCCAGGACTCCGGCCAGACAGGTCGCCCCCCGGATGGCCGCAAGGGACTCTTCGAACCTACCTTCCTTGATCAATTCGATATACCGGGTGATGGGAAGATGGGAGGGACAAGCGCTTTCGCAGGGTGCGGTGACCTTGACTTTATATTCTTGGTGAGGAATCTTTTTCTGCAATTGGATCGTACCGGAGAATTGATCTTCAAAATGATCGATGGCATCCAACACAGGCTTCGGACCGGTCTGCCCGAGGTTGCATTTGGAACTCTTCTGAATTGTTTCCCCCAAATATTTTAATTGTTTTAAATCCTCGACCTTGCCTTGGCCATTGGCAATCCGATTCACAATGGTGGCCATAATTCGAGTCCCTACCCGGCAGGGTGTACACTTCCCGCACGATTCATCCTGAACGGCTTCCAGATAAGCCCGAATCAAATCGACTATATTGACTTCTGGGTCTCTAATGACAATTCCATCCCATCCGATGAAGGCTCTGACCTTTCTCTCTTTATCAAATTCCAGAGGCAGATTCGGAGCGGAGACGGGTTGCCTCTCTGCTTCAGGTTTCCCCCGATTATCGGTGACCACTCCCCCCCAACTGCTAAAAAGAATGTCCGTCATGTCTACCTCACAATGTCAAATGCTAAATGTCAAAATCCAAATGACAAATGAAATCTAAATTCCAAATGCCAAAACTCAATTCTTGAAATTTGAACTTTGGTATTTGACAGTGATTTGAACTTGATTCACCTTCGGTTCATCACTTCGTGCGAGCTTTGACATTTGACATTTTCTTTTATCGATCGATTTCCCCCAGGACAATGTCAATGCTGCCAATTGCCGAAATCACATCTGCGATCAAACTTCCCTCAACCATTTTGGGAAGGGCACTGAGATTGAGGAAAGAGGGCGGTCGAATCCTCATCCGCAAGGGCTTATTCGAACCATCACTGACGAGATAGTATCCTAGCTCTCCCTTAGAAGCCTCTACGCTCGCATAGACCTCTCCTTTCGGGGGTTGGAAGCCTTCGGAGACGATTTTGAACTGTCGGATTAATGAAGCAATATCTCTTGTCACATCCTCTTTGGGTGGAAGGGTGATCCTTGGATCGTTCGCGATAAAAAGTCCCTTGGGCAGCCGCTCCAATGCCTGTTTCACAATGGCATTCGACCATTCCATTTCCCTCAACCGCACGATGTACCGATCGTAGACATCTCCCGTTGAGCCGATGGGGATATCGAAATTGAACTCATCATAACTCGAATAGGGAAAGGCCTTCCTCACATCGTATTTGACTCCCGAGCCCCGCAGGCTTGGCCCGGTCATACCCCAGTTGATCGCATCCTCTTTAGATATGATCCCAACGCCTTTCGTCCGCTTCAACCAGATCACATTCTTCGTCAGAAGCGTTTCATATTCTTTGATATGGTCGGGAAAGGCCTGAACGAATTCCTTGACCTTATCTTCGATGCCATCTGGAAGGTTTTTCGAAACTCCACCAATTCTCATGTAGGTGGGGGTCAGCCTTCCTCCTGCCACTTCCTCAAAGATTCTCAGGATCTCTTCCCTTTCCCGAAAGTTGTAGAAGAGGAGGGTCATGGCGCCGATGTCCAAGGCGTGCGTTCCCAACCAGATGAGATGGGCCGCAATCCTCTGAAGCTCAGCCATCATCACTCGAAGATATTGAGCCCGCCTGGGAACTTCAATGCCCAACAGTTTTTCCACGGCTAACACATAGCCTAGGTTATTGCCCATCGCGTTGGTATAATCCAAACGGTCGGTGAGGGGAATGACTTGGTGATACGTTTTACTTTCAGCCAGTTTCTCAACCCCCCGATGAAGATGGCCGATATGAGGGGTTACCTTAACGATCACCTCTCCATCCAATTCCAGCACGAGCCTCAAAACCCCGTGAGTGGCCGGGTGTTGAGGTCCCATGTTGATGGTCATTAACCGTGTCTCTGCCATTTCAAACCTCGGGAACGAAGGGTTTATTAAAATCCGGTCCCTCGACCGGAAAATCCTTTCTCAACGGATGGCCCTCAAAACCATCCCAGAGGAGAATTCTCCGCAAATCGGGATGGTTGTCAAAGGAAATCCCGAAGAGGTCATAGACCTCCCTTTCTAACCAGTCGGCTGCTTTCCAGATGGACTCCACACTTGAAACCGATTCAGAATCGCCAACCTTTATTTTCAGCCTCAGCCTTTGTTGTTTCTTCATCGAGTAGAGAAGATAAACCACTTCAAAACGGGGGGACTCCGGAAAGAAATCTACCCCGCAGAGGTCGGTGAGCATCTGGTACTGGAGATCCGGGTCGGAATAGAGAAATTTACAGATCTCAAAAATGTCTTTCTTCTGAACGGTGACGTTGACCTCATCCCGAAATGTCTTTACCTCCAAGACGGAGGCCGGAAATTTTTCTTGTAACTTCTTGACCGCGAGATTGATTCCAGCCATTGCTTTTCCTCTTATCATTATTATTATTTCAGCTCAAGGGTGCTGCGAACGTTCTTTCGATTCGCAAGCGTCTCTTTCTCGATCTTCTTCTGGAGCTTCACAATCGCTGTGAGCAAAGATTCAGGTCGGGGTGGACAACCTGGGACATAGAAGTCCACAGGTAGTATTTGATCCACTCCCTGCACCACACTGTAAGTTTTGAAGATTCCGCCTGAGCAGGCACAGGCTCCATAAGCAATGACCCATTTTGGCTCTGGCATTTGTTCATAGATGCGTTTAACCATGGGAGCCATCTTTTTGGTCAAGGTCCCTGCAACGATCATCAAATCTGCCTGCCGGGGGGAAGGCCTGAAAACCTCTGAACCGAACCGAGAGATATCCCACGTCGCTGAACTGGTGACAATCATCTCCAGTGCGCAGCAGGCTAAGCCAAAGGTCACCGGCCAGATCGAATACTTTCGGCCCCAGTTGACGAGCCAATCCAAAGCAGGCATAAAAGCCGTTTTTTCAAGGTAAGTTTCTATTCCCATTCCAATGCTCCTTTTTTCCAGATGTAGATATAGGCGATGAGTAAGATTCCAATGAAGACCGCCATTGAGACGAA
Source organism: Thermodesulfobacteriota bacterium (assembly GCA_049684675.1). Taxonomy (GTDB): domain Bacteria; phylum Desulfobacterota; class BSN033; order BSN033; family UBA1163; genus UBA1163. Next base: position 17,969 of record JBAVGF010000029.1, read on the forward strand.
GGCAAAGACCTTAAACTCTTTGAAGACCACTGCCCAGGGATAAAGGAAAACCACCTCAATATCAAAGAGGAGAAAAAGCATGGCGATGATGTAGTATTTGATGGGTATTCTTCCGAAGCTTGAGCCAAAGGTCGTCATCCCGCATTCATAGGGCGCCTGCTTGAGAGCCGTGGGTTTCCTCTGGCCTAAGAGAGCCGAAGCGACAATGGCGAACAGGGCAAAAACAACGGCGATGGCAATATAGATGAGAATGGCAAGATATTCAATAAGCATGATCACCCCCTTTATCCCCGAGGAGGAGATAGCTGGTATCAAGGTTAAGACGTCATCCCACGCCGATCTTCAATAAGATTTAATATTTCGGATACTTGTTTCTGAGGTTGAATGTGTGAAATTATTTTTATTCCGCACAAAACTACAAGATTGCTTCCTTTTTGTCAAGAAAAATCTTCCACCCAAAAATAAACATCGACTCGATCCAATTCCCCCCTCTCCCTTGATGCCTCCCTGCCCCGCCCTCGGTCGGGACCGGGGCCGGTAGGCAAGGGATGAGGGTGCAATATCACCATTCTTACCCCCTCCCTTTACTCCCCTCCTCTGCCCCTGTTCCGCAGGGCGGGACTTCGCGAAGGCAGGCGCCAGGGGAGGGGAGTTTTTTCGGTTCCAAGGATCAATGACGCAGGATGTTCTATCTCGCTGATCCGGTAGGTTTTAGAAGTTTATCAAAGAGCGTCATATACTCTACTCAATTCGCATGATATCACTGTAGCCCTTAGTAAGGTTTCTCAACAAAAATTAAAAACTATTTTAAAAACGATAAGTTAACCCTATCTGTCTTCGATAAGGCATGCACGCTCTGCGCGTTGGAAAGACACATTATTCTCCTGCACAAAAAAAATGGGTTCCCTACTTGAAAAAAAATTTTTTATGCAGTATATTTACGCTGTTCACTGCTTGTGAACATATTAACAAACTTCATATCGCAAAAAAAATGAGAGGAGGTAGATAAAGTGAAAGGGAAAGAAAAAAAATCTATGGAGGAAGAGAAATTGGTTTATGAGCCTTCGGATGCGGTCAAAATGAAGGCTTCCATCAAGCGGATGGAGGATTACAAACAATTGTACCAGAAGTCTATTAAAGATCCCGAAAAATTTTGGGGGGAACTCGCGGAGCAGCTCGACTGGACCAAGAAATGGGATAAGGTATTGGAGTGGGACTTCAATAAGCCAGAAATTAAGTGGTTCGTCGGGGGGAAACTCAATGCGAGTTATAACTGCCTCGACAGGCACCTCAACACCTGGAGGAGCAACAAGGTTGCCTTGATATGGCAGGGAGAGCCCCTGGAAGAGAACAGGTTTTTTACGTATCAGCAGCTTCATTACCATGTTTGCAAATTTGCAAACGTCCTGAAAAAGTTTGGAGTGAAGAAAGGGGACCGAGTGTCCATCTACTTACCGATGATTCCGGAGCTACCCATTGCCATGCTTGCTTGCGCAAGAATTGGAGCTATCCACAGTGTGGTGTTCGGAGGGTTCAGCTCCGAGGCCCTCCGGGACAGGATAAACGACTGCGGTTCCCGTGTCCTCATCACTGCGGACGGATATTACAGGAACGGCAGGATTGTTCAAAACAAGATCAATGCCGATGAGGCGTTGAAAGATTGCCCCGGCGTTGAAAAGGTGATTGTCGTCAAGAGATTGGGGATCGATGTCCCTTTTACCAAAGAAAGGGATGTATGGTGGAACGAGGAGATGGCAAAAGAGGATATCAAACTTTACTGTGAGCCCGTGTCAGTGGACGCAGAAGATGTCCTTTTCATCCTTTACACCAGTGGAAGTACAGGTAAACCCAAGGGGGTGATTCATACCACAGGAGGATATCTCCTCTTTGTTTATCAGACCCTGAAGTGGGTCTTCGATATTAAAGAGGAGGATGTTTTCTTTTGCACGGCAGATATTGGATGGGTGACCGGTCACAGCTATGTGGTCTATGGCCCATTGGCGCTCGGCGGGACGACCCTGATGTTTGAAGGTGTTCCAACGTACCCCGGCCCCGACAGATTCTGGGAGATCGTAGAGAGGTATAAGGTCAGCATCTTTTACACTGCACCCACGGCCATCCGGGCATTAATGCGAGAAGGTGAGGCATGGGTGAAGCGAAGAGGTCTTTCCAGCCTGAGGCTTCTTGGTTCGGTAGGTGAGCCCATCAACCCGGAGGCGTGGAAATGGTATTACACGAATGTGGGTCAGGAGAGGTGCCCGATTATGGATACCTGGTGGCAGACGGAGACAGGCGGGTTTCTGATCAGTCCTCTGCCGATCACTCCGTTGAAGCCCGGGTCGGCCACTTTCCCTTTCCCCGGCGTCGCTCCGAAGATCATCAGAGAGGATGGAAGCGAGTGCGATGCGGAAGAAGGGGGCTCTCTGGTTATTGCGAAACCATGGCCGGGTATGTTACGAGGGTTCTGGAACGATTCGGACCGGAAGAGGTTTAAGGAAACCTATTTCACTATTTTTCCCGGTCACTACTTTACGGGCGATGGGGCAAAGAAGGACGAGGATGGTTACTACTGGCTCATGGGCAGGATCGACGATGTCATCAACGTTTCGGGCCACCGGATCGGGACAGCGGAAGTCGAAAGTGCCCTCGTGTCTCACCGTTCCGTAGCGGAGGCGGCCGTGATCGGCATTGCCCACGAGGTAAAAGGCCAGGGGATTTACGCTTTTGTCACGCTGAAGGCGGGCATCAAGAGCAGTGAAGACTTACGGAAAGAGCTTCTGGCCCATGTGAGAAAGGTGATCGGCCCGATCGCGACACCGGACAAGCTCCAATTTGCTGATGCTCTTCCCAAGACCCGGAGCGGAAAGATCATGAGGAGGATATTGAGGAAGATAGCAGAGGGCAAGATCGAGGAGTTGGGCGACACGTCCACCCTTACCGATCCCAGTGTCGTGATCCAGCTTGCTGGAGAAAGATTGTAAATAGGAAGTGTTTCTGCGATCAAATGGTTCATTCGCCTGCCCTCGGTAAAACAGGGCCGGGGGCAGGCTATCCTTCCAGACTATTCCAAACAATTAGACGATGACTTTCTCGATAGCGAAGCTCAACCGACTTCCTAAAGAGGAGCGGAATCCCATTTACCTCCGCCTTGTCCCCGACACCCTATTCGAGACGTTTCAGATTGACCGTCAAACATTAACCAATCCATTCGGAGAAAGAGTCGTCACAGGGATATTTCCTCCTGACGAGAATTTTGCATGCATCGAGGTGAAATACAGGCCGCAAGACAAAGATTGCATCTTCTCGTGCCAGATCTCCCTGGAGGCCTTCATGCAAAGTCTTTATCTTGACTTTCTGATCATCAATGATCCTTTTTCAGAGAGGTTTAATGTCGATATCGACGAATTGGGAAGGGATACCTTACTCGGCACGCGGTCGAGGAACATCCCTGAAGAGGTTCGGGCCATGGAGGCTGGACTCGCCCCTGCTATGGTCAGGCATGGGTTACGGTTGCTAAAGGAATTCGTAAAATGTCTGAAAGCCTTCATGGTGCCGCTGGGGCTGAAGACGATCACCATGGGGGCTTTTTTTTATCACAATGCCATCTTGTGGGAGAGGCATGGATTCACCTACTTCAGAGGCGGCAAGATGATGGAAAGGATCCACAAAGAATTCCAGCCGGGAGGGCTGCTTTACGAAAAACTGGATGATTCCACCCCTTTTCGCAGAAAAGGGGTGGAGAAAACGGTCCGAGGAAGGAGTTGGGCCATCTACGACGGCATTTTCGCTGAGGCCTTTGATGAGGAATGGGAAAGCCCCAAAATGTATATGATGCTGGACAAAGATTTTAAGGTCAATACCTTCCCGGGTCAGATCTATTGAGCCTGTTGAAAAACTCATTCTTTTCGGGCTGATCAAAAATGCCCAGATGCAAAACGCCCGAAATCCTGAGGACTGAGGCGTACTTGAATGTATGCTGCAACGACGAAGGATGAGAGGAACGCCGCAGATGGGCGTTTTTCAACAGCCTGTATTAATGCAAACACGATCTGTCTTTTCAATTCTGTAGGGCGTGATCTGCCTGCCGGCAGGCAGGCGATCACGCTTCTCAATGGCGCTTTCAGGAAAGGCACCCTGCAATTTTTTTCTAATTTCCATTTTATCGGAACGCCATCTCCAGCTCGTAGACTCCTTCCTCACGTCTCTTCTTGATATCGAATCCCATCTTCTCAAAGAGATGGAGCATGGGCCTGTTTTCGGCCAGCACTTCTGCATAGAAACCAAGGAGCCCCTGTTTTTTCGCCAGATAGGTAAGGTAGGAGAGTAACTCCGTTCCGATCCCTTTATTCTGATGCTCGTCCCTCACTGCAAATCCAACCTCTGCCGTATGGATGTCCTGGCCAATTCCATACTGTCCGACGCCTACGATCACTTCCTTCTCCTCTTTTTGAATCACAGCAAGAATCACCATCTCTCGTGTAAAATCAATGGCCAGAAATTCCTGAAGGCGCTCGTGGGGCATATCCTTCCTCACCGAGATGAACCTGCGGTAGAGGCTGTTCTCCGAGAGAGAATAGAAGAAGTCTTTGAGGAGAGACTCATCGCTTATCCTCACCGGCCGGAGAAAGATCTCCGTACCCGTCTTTGTCGTTCGATGGGTTTCCAAGGCCTCGGGATACTCCCCTCTCTTCCCCGGGATGAATACCTGATCTTGATAGATAAGATTGAGTTTTTTCGCTTCTTCGATCAGCCAGGGTCTGAATTTCGGATGGGAGATGGAGATTAATTCCATGGCACGTTCCCGGACATTCTTCCCCTGTAAGTAGGCAATTCCGTATTCGGTCACCACATACTGAACATCGCCTCGATGAAGTGTTACACCCGCCCCTTCTTTCAGAAAAGGGACGATCCTCGAGACAGTCCCCCGCTCTGCCGTAGATGGTATGGCCAGAATGGTTTTGCCGTCAGGCGACAAAACGGCGCCCCTCATAAAGTCAGCTTGGCCTCCCACGCCGCTGTAGAATAACTTCCCGATGGATTCCGCAGTGGCCTGGCCCGTCAGGTCAATCTCCAGAGCCGTGTTGATCGCCGTCATGCGATGATGCTGGGCGATGACGAGAGGATTGTTCGTATAGTCGATCGTTCTAAATTCAACGGCGGGGTTATCGTGGATATATTCATAGGTCTCTTTCCTGCCCATGCAGAATGCGGCGACGGTCTTTCCGGGATGGATACTTTTCCTTGTATTGTCGATCACACGCTTTTTCATCAACGTGACGATGCCGTCCGTCAGAAGTTCCGTGTGGACGCCTAAATGTTTCTTATCATAAAGGTTTGAAAGAATCGCATTGGGTATGCTTCCGTATCCCACCTGAATGGTTTCCCCGTCCCTGATCAAACGGGAAACATACTTTCCGATCTGCTGGGCAATATCGGTATCTGCCTCGGAAACATATTCCAATACCGGTTCATCACGGGGGATGATAAAATTCACATCTTCGACGTGAATGAACCCGTCTCCGTGAACACGTGGCATATTTGAATTAACCTGCGCAATCACCAATGAGGCCCTCTCTGTGGCCGCCTTGACGATATCAACGCTTACCCCCAGACTCATGTAGCCATGATCATCGGTTGGGGAGGTTTGGATGAGAGCGACATCGATGGGTACAAGACCGCGACGGATTAAGTCCGGAACCTTCGACAAAAATATCGGGGTATAATCAGCAACTCCTTTGTTGACAGCCGCTCTTGTATTGTTTGAAATGAAGAAAGAGTTGTGCCGGAAGTTTGATTTAAACCTTTCCTCTGCGTAAGGAGCCAGGCCAAGGGTCCATACGTGGAAGACCTCGGCATCATAAAAAGCAGTGGGATGAGACTCGACATAACGGATCAGGGCCAGAACAAGATACTGAGGCTCACCGCACCCGGTCCCGATAAATATTCTGTTCCCTTGGTGGATGTGGCTAAATATTCTGTCCTCTGACACAAATTTTTCAGGGTATTTCTTCCTCATTTCATCCGCTTCTCTCATATCCATAAACACCCTCCTGTAAAAAAATCATATCAGATTTCTTGGAAAATATCGAGACTTTGAGAACTGAGTGATTTTAATGAGTTAAGCCATTTCATTCTCCATACTATCACGAATCTTTCTTGAGATATTTTCTTAAAAATGTTAATTTGAAGATGGTCCTGCTAATGCAAGCCCGTGGAAATGAGACTGTTTTTTTTAAATCCTCTCGAAACGCTCTTCCAAAAAATTTTGTGATACTTGTGAACTTTCGTACGAGGGGAAATGGAGGAGGGAGATGGGTTATGACTGTATCCGGAGAAAGTTCAGGAGAATAACATGCCCGCCAGGAAGATGACGATTGAGGACTTGAGGGCCCTCAAGAATCAAGTCAGGAAGGAAAGAGAACTGCGAAAGAAGGGTTGCATGGCGAGGATAACGGTTCACATGGGAACCTGTGGACTTGCTTCAGGTGCCCAGAAAGTGATGCATCGGTTCCTCGAAGAGATATCGGAATGTGGCCGGTCGGATATCGCTGTCAGAAGCTCAGGGTGTATCGGGCTATGCAGCCGGGAGCCGTTGGTAACCGTGGAACGATTAGGCCAGGAGCCGGTGATTTATCAGCGGGTCGATGACCAGAAGGCGCAGCAGATCTTTAGGCAGCACATTCTCGGCGGCAAGGTTCAAGTCGACTTTGCCCTCGCGCGTGGCAAAGCGGTGAATGAAGAACCCATGCCATCCAAGTCGGATTTAGAGGGAATGATTCCCCACGTCTCACAGCTTAAATTTTTTGCCCTTCAGCAATCCTGGGTCCTTCGGAATAAGGGTTTGATCGATCCTGAAAGAATCGACGACTATATCTGGCGTGATGGCTATCTCGCGGCAGCCAAAGCTCTGCTCAAGATGGCTCCCTCGGAGATTATTTCTGAAATTAAGATCTCAGGTCTTCGGGGACGGGGAGACGCAGGATTTCCCACAGGGATCATGATGGAATTCTGCGCCAACTCCAAAGAGCACGAGAGGTCTGTTCTCTGCACTGTGGAGGAAGCCGATCAAGAGGCTTTTGTGGGTCGTAGCGTGATGGAAGCGGACCCTCATGCTGTGATTGAAGGGATGATCATTTCGGCAAAAGCGATCGGAGCACACCAGGGCCATATCTATTGCCGTGCCGAATACTCTTTGGCAGTGAAAGGGCTGCATGTCGCTATTCGCCAAGCTCGCGCCCACGGACTTCTTGGCAAAAACATTCTCAAGTCAGGGTTCAATTTCGACATAGAGGTGCATCAGGGGACCGGCTCGTTCGCGTGTGGGGAGGAGAAGGAATCGGGGAAGAAGCCGGCGCTCCTCAACAATGTGGAAACCTATGTTAACCTCCCTCGGATTATTCTACTGGGCGGCGAGGCGTATGCCGATTTGGGAACAGAGTCGTCCAAAGGCACCAAGCTTCTGTCCCTGGCCGGCAAGGTCGATAACGCCGGCCTCATTGAAGTGCCTATGGGCACCACCGTGGGCGAAATCGTCTTCGATATGGGCGGCGGCATTCCCGACGGGAAGAAGTTCAAAGCCGTTCAGGTAGGAGGACTGTCAGGCGGCTGCGTACCTCCGGAGCACTTAAATACCCCTATCGACTACGACGCCCTCACCAAGGTCGGCGCGATCATGGGCTCTGGTGGCATGATCGTGATGGATGACGGCACCTGCATGGTGGACATGGCTCGCTACTTTATGGATTTCTGCCAGAACGAAGTCTGTGGTCAGTGTCCTTCCTCCTGTCGGGCGGAAACCAAAAGGATGCTGGAGATCCTCCAGAGGATCTGCCGAGGCGAAGGCCGCCGGGGAGACATTGAACTTCTTGAAGACTTATCACGAAGGATCAAAGACACAGCTCTTTGCCGCCTGGGCCAAACCATGCCGAATCCGGTGCGGAGCACCATCCGGTACTTCCGGCATGAGTACGAAGCTCACATCCTTGACAAGCGCTGCCCCGCCGCGGCTTGTTCCGAGCTGTTTAAGAGCCCTTGCCAGCACGCCTGTCCCATAGGCATGGACGTTCCTGCTTACATTGCCCTGATTCGTGCCGGCCGCATCGATGACGCTTACAAAGTTCTCAAACGGACAAATCCCTTTCCAAGTGTGTGCGGTCGAGTCTGCGGAGATGACTGTCAAAGGAAATGCCGACGGGAGCAAGTCGACGAGCCAGTGGCCATCAGGCACCTTAAGCGGTTCATCACCGACCATGCGAAACGACCTGAAGGTAAACCCTTGCCGATCCTCCGGAAGGAGAAGGTGGCTATCGTCGGTGCAGGGCCTTCAGGGTTAACCGCTGCCCTGGAGCTCAAGAAACGGGGATATGGGGTCACGGTTTTCGAAGCGCTGCCCGAAGCAGGAGGCATGCTTCGCTGGTCCATCCCAGCCTTCAGACTCCCCCGGCGCGAGCTTGATCAGGAGATCGAGGATATCCTTCAAACCGGCGTGCAACTCCTCACCAATCATCGTGTGGGACACGACGTCACTTTTGATGAACTGGACAGAAAGTTTGATATCATCTACTTAGCGACGGGTGCACAAAAAAGCTCTTCTTTAAACATCCCTGGAGAAGACGCTGAAGAAGTGTTCGGCGCTGTTGAGTTTCTCCGGGCCCACAACCTGGGTAAAGGAATCAAGGTGGCCAGGAACGTCGCTGTGATTGGCGGTGGAATTTCAGCCTTAGACGCCGCTCGCACAGCCGTCCGTTTGGGGGCGAAAAAAGTCACCCTTTATTACCATCGCGACCGAAACGACATGCCCGTACAGCCACGGCAGATCAAGGCAGCAGAGGAAGAAGGCGTACGGATCATATATCGGGCGGCCCCGGTGAGAGTGATCACACAATATGGGAAGATAAGAGGGGTTGAATTGACGCAGATGAGGCCCGATAAGTTTGACCAAAGCGGCCGTAGGCAACCCAGGCCAATATTGGGCTCAGAATTTATTGAGAAGGCAGAAATGGTTATATTCGCTATCGGTCGGGTGGCTGATCTCGACTTTTTGCCCAAGGAGAGTGGCATAGAGAGAAACCAAACCACAATCAAGGTGGATCAGAACTTCGGTACCACCAATGCTAAGGTGTGGGCTGGCGGAGATGTGGTGACAGGCCCTGCCATGGTCGTTGATGCAATCGAAGCCGGCCGAACCGCAGCCCGGGCAATAGATAATGCAATCCGCTTGACTCATGCGGAGAAGCCATGGGTCGCTCCGGCGGAAGAAATGATTGACATACCCTCAAAAAGTGATGAGGAGCCAGTGGAGCAGCCTCAGGTCTCGATGCCGGAGGCTTCGTTTAAAGTTCGACGGACCGAATTTCGCGAGGTGGAACTGGGCTATACCTTGGAGATGGCCTTGGCCGAGGCCCGCCGCTGCCTGCGTTGCGATGCGACCGGGGCAATGGATGCTTCTCAGTCGATCGCAAAAGGAGGCGATATGGCGACCAAAGGCGAAATTCTTCTCGTGGATGACGACCCTGACTTTCGTGACTCTCTTCAGATTATCTTGGAGAACCATGGCTATACGGTCCGGACGGCGGCAAACGGGACGGAGGCTCTTGAAGCATTGAGAGGCAAGAAGCCCGACCTCATGATCCTGGATGTCATGATGGCCACTGAGACCGAGGGGTTCGATTTGGCTTACGAACTCAAGAAGAAACCCGAGTTCAAAGACCTTCCCATCATTCTGTTAACCAGTTTCCTTGAAAAGGTGCGGCGGGAGGGACCCGACAAATTTCAGCGCATCACGGGAGAAGAATGGCCCGCCAGGTGGATGTTCGAAAAACCGGTAGACACAAAGAAGCTCATGGCTAAGATCGAGGGCATCCTGGCCGGAGGCTAATCGGAGCCCCCGGAATCGGAGGAAAGGCATGGCCCATCCGCCGGAGGAAACAGGCCTGCTCAACTTGCCTGATGAACTCGACAAGCGGAAAAAGATCTTTCTGGGTGAACTGAAGGAGCGAACGCTTTGGTTCATCAAATTACGCTGGTGTGTCCCCGTCGGCATGGGAATGGGTGTTGCCGTTGCCCATTGGATCGGGGTCGAGTTCAACGCCAGCGCCCTTCTGTGGCTGGCCGGTTTTATTTTGGCCTACAATGTCCTTTTCTTCTTTTGGGGCCGACGGGTTAAGAGTGAACCCCGTTCGAAGGAATATATCGAACGTTTCACTTACTGGCAGGTGGGTTTTGACTATGGCACCATGTTCCTCCTCATCCATTTTACAGGCGGCCTGGCCAGCCCCTTCATCTTTTTTTTCGTCTTCCACATCACCTTTTCTGCCATCTTTCTGCCCCGTCGCTCCACTTACAGTTTTGCTGCCATCGCCGCGGCCGGCATGGGCCTGATCGCGGCAGTTGAATACCTGGGTTGGGTTCCCCATCACGATCTGCTTTTCCAGGGAAAGGCCATCAATCTGAGGCAACAGCCTTTCCACCTGATAGTGATTCTCGGTTTTTTTTCGGGCTTCGTCTTCATCACCGCCATCTCCATAACGGCCGTGATGCGAATGCTCGGGAAGCGAATCCTCGACCTGGCCGAACTCACCGAGGCCGTCACAACACTCAATGACAAACTCAATACCCTCTACACCATGACCCAGGCCATCGGGTCCAAACAGCATCTCGAACAGGTCCTCAATATTGTATGCTCGGAATTAGCTCGCGTGATGGACGTACAGGCGATCTCGGTTAAGCTCCTTAGCGAGGACGGAAAATTCCTGCAGTTTGCTGCGGCCCACGGAATGCCGGCGGAGATTCTCAGACACAAAGTGGTAGAGGTGGCCAAAAGCCCCCTCAACCGCAGGGTCATCGAAGGCGAACCCTTCGTTTCCGGCCACGTGACCGAGCCGGAGTCTTTTCAGTTTGGGGAAGATCTGGAAGCAGCCCGATTGCAATCGGTCCAGTTCGTGCCCTTAATCGTCGAAACCCGGGTGACCGGTATCTTGGGAGCCTATTCCACCCGGCCGGAGCAGTTTGGCCCGGATGAATTGAATTTCTTCCGTCAGGCAGCGGGGCTGGTAGCCATCGCCATTGAGAACGCCCGAGCCTACGAGGCCATCGAAAATTTGATCCAGGAACGGTCCCGGTTTATGAATCGGGCTGCCCATAACCTTCGGGCGCCGCTGGCTGCCCTGGCCAGCATGCTCGAGGTGGTTCGAGATGGCTACCTGGGGAACATGAATGAGGAGCTGCGGAAACATCTGAGCCGGATTGATCAACGGGTCGAAAATATGCTCGTCATGATCAACGAGCTCATGACCCTGGCAAAGAGTCAAAGCAAACAACGGCGGCGGGAATACGGGTCAGTGGACCTCAAAGTTGTTACGGACCGGATCCACCAGACCTTCGAGGAAAAGACAGCCGAGAAGAGGCTCTCTTTCATGGTAACCGTCCCTGAGGATTTACCCAAAATTAGGGGCGACCAGGAGATGGTCGAACAGATGCTGGAAAATCTTATCTCGAACGCCATCAAATACACTCCCGAGGGCGGACGCATCGGGATGACCTTTTGGCCGGGCGCCAATGAATCCATCCGCATTGTCCTCAGCGATAGCGGTATTGGAATACCCAAGGACGACATACCCCGTTTGTTTACGGAGTTCTTCCGGGCCTCAAATGTCAAGAACGTTATTGGCACAGGCTTGGGGCTGACCATCGTTAAAGAAATCGTGGACCAACATGGCGGCCAGATTCAGGTGGAAAGCGAAGAAGGCCTTGGAACCACTTTCGTGATCCATCTTCCTTATGCCCCCGAGGAGATTGTGCAATCTTAGACTGCGGCGAGATTGGTCTGCGCCTTGGTCCTCATAAATTTAGAAGTCTCGTCAAACTGTTCCACCTGCTACTATTCAATTGGGATAGTGTCGGATGTCTAAAGGTTACTGAAAGAAAGGTTTGACAGAAAACAAATAGAAAAGGCAGGACGTTTTCTGATCCTGCCTCTAAGGCTCAAGCCGATTGGAGTAGAAGTTTTTAGTCTCCCAATATCGCTTTCAAGTCTGCCTCTGGTGTACTAATGGGTTTGATATCAAAAGTTTTCACCAGCGTATCCAGGACAGCAGGGGAGAGGAAAGCAGGAAGACTCGGGCCTAACCGAATGTTCTTGATCCCCAAATACAAAAGTGTCAGAAGGATAGCAACGGCCTTCTGCTCATACCATGACAGAATGAAGGAAAGAGGAAGTTCATTGACTCCCACGTTGAATGCCTTGGATAAAGCTATGGCCACCTGTATGGCAGAATAAGCGTCGTTACATTGACCCACATCCAGGAGCCGGGGTATTCCCCCAATGTCGCCAAGTTCCTTGTCAAAGAAACGAAACTTTCCACAGGCAAGCGTTAAGACCACCGCATCCTTGGGAACCTTTTCAACGAATTCGGTATAATAATTCCTCCCCGGCTTGGCACCGTCACACCCGGCAACGAGAAAGAAATGGCGGATAGCTTTCCCCTTCACAGCCTCAATCACTTTGTCTGCGACACCTAAAAGAGTATGGTGAGCAAACCCCACCATGACAGAACGGCCATTCTTGTCTGCCAAGAAACCAGGCAACTCTAAGGCCCTTTCTATTACGGAAGCAAAATTCCGATCAGGAATATGTGTAATCCCGGGCCATCCCACAGTACCACAAGTAAAGATGTTATTCTTATAAGAATCTTTTGGCCTTTGAAGGCAATTTGTCGTGATCAAAACGGCACCAGGAAAGCTTTCAAATTCCCGCGTTTGGTTCTGCCAAGCCGTGCCGTAGTGGCCATAAAAGTGAGAATATTTCTTCAAGCCTGGGTAACCATGAGCAGGGAGCATTTCCCCGTGGGTATACACATAAATCCCTTTGCCATCTGACTGTTTGAGGAGTTCCTCCAAGTCTTTCAAGTCATGTCCTGAGACCAGAATTGCTTTTCCCTTGCGGGAACCTAAGGGTACTTTGGTAGGCACGGGATGACCATAGGCATCGGTATTTCCTGAATCAAGGAGCTCCATTGTCCGGAGGTTAATCTCCCCGCACTTGAGAACCAATTTGATCCAATCATCCAAACTCAAATCCTTCCTTAAGGTTGATGCCAATCCCTCATGTATAAAAGCGAAAATCGCATCGTCCTCTTTTCCTAAAATCGACGCGTGATCCGCATAAGCAGCGATCCCCTTAATTCCAAAAAGCAATGTATGTTGCAAGGCAAGAATATCGGGGTTGATGCTTGAGTCGGATTTCAATCCAACCTTCTCACCCTGGGCAATCAACCCTTCTAAACTTGTCTCTGGCTTAAAGGCGGCTGGGCCTTCTGTCATGCTGACCTTGCCCCCAGCGTTCCGCACTTTTTCCTTAAGGTTCTCTCTCACCTCTAAACAACGTTGGATCAGTTTAACAAAACGCTCAGGGTCAAAATTTACATTCGTGAGAGTAGAAAAAAGGGCCTTACAGGTAAAGACATTGGCGTCACGATCTTTGACCCCAACCTTACGACCTTCCACCGCATACTGCGATAGTCCCTTCAGAGCATAAATGAGAAGGTCTTGAAGAGTTGCTACTTCAGGCTCTTTGCCACAAACTCCTACTCTGGTACATCCCTCCCCTTTAGCCGTTTGCTCACATTGGTAGCAAAACATACTTTTTTCTTTCATTATTGTTCCTCCTTCCTTTAGATATGGGAAAAGGTATCCCCTTCCCTAATGTCTACTCAAAAGATATCTCCAAAAGTCTATTCTTGCATTGACTTAAGTCAAATCTGGTAATTTGTTTCTGAACGTCCTATAGACATAGTAGCAAAATGGTTTTTATTGATTTCCCGTCTGAAAGCTTCCGTTGAAGAGTAAAAGTGAAAAACAAGATTTCAGGAAGTACTCTTTCACAGGGGCCCTGGTAAAACTGGGGAAAGTGCTGTGGCTTGGGACGGCCCAAACCAATGATTAAATTCAGCGGCGAAGCGGGTACATATAAGGTCCAAAGCGGACTTGGATTCAGCGGAGAGAATGAGGAAGTTATAAGAAGCCTTTCCCTAAATTGCAACATCGCAAGCCTGCCCCCACAGCGCCCCAAGAATTCAAGAAGCCTTATCAACGTTACTTAAACAACTTAAGAACGCCCCCGGAATCCGCGAAGAGTGTAGACCTGGCACCTAGGCTTTTTCCTCCGCATCTTGTTCATTTGAGTCAGTTGCGATTGAATCGGGCAAACCAGAACAAGAAACCCAGCCAGCTACCCTGTACCTTGATCTTACGGGATGTAAGGGCAGTTACTGGACTGATCATCTTCATAGCCATCTTGCGGAAAGTGAACGCGTCAGTCGTGAGGACAGCCACAGGATCTGGGGTGCCCGTTAAGGGCTCCCCTTCGACTACCTCGGCTATTCCTTTGCGGATCGTCACGATAAAACGCTTGTTTTCGTCAGGGAATACAAAATGCACCGTCTCATGGACATCCATAGCCTTCTCCGGGATCAACCGGGAGGTCATGATGGAAAAGATGGTTTCCAGGGGCACCTTGGCAACCAAGCTCTCATCGAGTTTAACGGGGGTAGGTTTCTCCATACCATGCCTGAGCTCGTACGCTGATTCCAGAAGATATCCGCGGCCGTTCAGGTTATAGAGGGTTGACGCCAGCTTCTCATAACTGATAGCCAGTCTATCATCCAAGACTCTCTTCATATTCCCCGTCGCCATGCCACTATCGACCAGTTTGGCAAGCAAATGGATCGACCAACGGATGTCATCCTGTTGCAAAGCGACATCAGCTAACTGCATGACTTTCTCGGGCCCTCCCATGAGCCTAATCTCCCTTTGGGCAGCTTCTTTAGCATTCATCGGGTAGAGCTTGTCAGCTCTTCCATCGAACCACCCAAGGTTGCTGGTATAAATACCCTTAGCCGACCAGTCGACCTGTCCGTAAAATTCCATAGTATAGTGCAATCCTGCCAGATGTGGAGGTAATTTGATATTTTCTGCGATTGTGTCGAGGTCATAGCCTTTGTTCGCTCCCCGGATGACCTCGTCCCGGACCCATTGGATGGCATCCCGGTAATTAGTAAGAGCTGTTTCGATCTCCTGCTCCCCATGGATGGGAACTGTATGACAAGGAAGAAGATGTTCAGGCCTCAGTCTCCGCATAGTATCGATGCTCTTTATCCACTGGTCCACGGGCCGAGGGCTGGTGCCGCGGATCGTGTACAGATTTGGGAAGGACCAGTAGAAGTTGTCAGCGGCGATCAGGGTCTTGTCCTGCGGTATCCAGACAATCAACTGGTCGTCCGTTTCGCCAGGAGCTTCGATCAATGTAATAGACACTCCCCCAATGTTCAGGGTTTTATTCCCTGAAAAGGTATGCGTCGGCAGGCGAATGCCGGCACCCTCCAGCGAGGCCTGGATATCCGTTCTCCGCCCAATGCCGTTACAAGGTAGGTCTTCCAGAATGGCGTGCTCGCCAAACTGGCGTCTCCCCCTGATGTTCTCAATCGGGAGGAATACCTGGTATTGCTTGTAAAAGTGTCCAATGAAGCTATCTGTGGCCCAGATTGGAGGGGAATCTTCCATCCAGAGTGATGTGCCGCCAATATGATCGATATGACTGTGGGTGTAGATAATTGCTTTTACCGGACCTCCTGGAGCGCTGGCTATTAGATCCCTTTTGGCAGCCTCTCCCCTCTTGGGACTCATCAGGGGATCGATAATCACGTTGCCTTCCGCGGTATGAATGAGAATTTCGTTCGCCAGGTCATAGCCGATGGCGGCCCATATGTGCTCGGAAATCTTTTCTATTCGAGGAGCACCAATGAGTGCGCATTGGGTTTTCAGGAGTTCAGGAATCGATAGAGGCTCTTTGATTCGTTGCCCTTGTGGTGTACCACAGGCATAGAGGAGCAGAAACAGTAGAGCGAGCAGATAAAGCCCAACTCGTTTAAATCTTATCAATAAATCCATCATGTTCTCCTTTTGTAGTACTAAGAATAAGCCATGATTGGAACAGAAGGTTTTCCTTAATCATTTTAGCCCAACCTTCTATCTGTTTAAGGGACGATTGATATCCTGGCTCCAGGTTCAAATAGACATTCTAATTCTCAAACCGTCGGGAGTTAACCTCTACCCTCCCATTTTTACCATACCACATTTGTAATTAGAGTCTTGCAATTTTTTATTTAGAAACGCACCCGTTGCTCAAAGGGGGTGGCCTTTCATATATTTCCGGTAGAACTGTTGTGTGGATGAACAATATTAGATGCGCAACATTACAGCAAGTACTCTCTCACGGGGATCCTGGTAAAATTGGGGGAAATGCTCTGGCTTGGGACGGCCCGAACCAATGATTAAATTCAGCAACGAAGCGGTTACAGATAAGGTTTTGCAATGAATCGAAGTGTCCGCTTCATCTCAATTTTCAAGTCCGACCCCATTCCTCTTTGGGAAATAGACCTCCTTATGAGATCTATTTCAAGCAACCGATCCCTCTAAATCCGGGGCAGGCTTCTCAAACCATGCACCCAATACGACCCACTTTTTTGTGTTGATAATGGGGAGGGGTTCATAATACGCTTTTAAAGAGGAGGAGTAAGATGAAAAAGTTCGGTGCAATGTCGGCTATAGTGATGGCGCTTTTTATTGTTCCCTGTTTAGCTCAGGCAGGGGTAGATATACGCATTAGTTTTCCTCTACCACCGCCCATTGTATTTAGTGCACCGCCTGAGATGGTAGTCCTACCTGACACAGATGTTTATGTAGCCCCTGACTACGATCAAGATATTTATTTCTATGGAGGCTGGTGGTGGCGGCCTTGGGGAGGTCGTTGGTATCGATCATTAGACTATGATTCAGGATGGGAGTTTTACAATGGTGTGCCAGGATGGTATGGTGGAGTGCATCCCCGCTGGAGAGACGACTACCGCAACCACATGTGGGGAGGCCAGAGATGGGACTACCACCCAGTACCTTATCGTGATGTTCGAACTAACTGGAAAAGCTGGCAAAGCAGTGGCTATTGGAGGAATCAACAGAATCGAGGTACTACTGGCAGCTACCGTCAGGGAGTGGAGACCCGTCGAGACTTCCGAGGCTTCGGACAGGAGACAAGGGGCCAACGGGCTCCAGTAGCTACTCGCCAGGGTCCTGATCTTAGTAAGAATAAAAATGCCTTTGCGGGCGTGGAACGAGGAAGTAATGTGCGAATGCAGAGCAACCGTGGTCTCCAAAGCCGCCAGAGCATGCCCTCAAAAGGTAGAGGCGGTGCGAGTAAGGGCAATGTCGACCGTCGCCGTTAAGGGTTGAGCAAAGTATTTAAACATCATAGTTCGATGGAGGAAAAAGCGATGTTTATCAATACATGGAATCAAAAGAAGCATTCGATGTGCCGTTTTGGTTTTGCAATCATAGCGGCAGTGATGATGTTAGCTGGATTTCATCAGAGTGTTTTTGCAGCAGATGCTAAGCAAAAAAGTTTCAAATCTCCTGAAGAGGCCGTTAACGCACTGGTTGGTGCGGTCAAGGGAAATGATACAAAGGAATTACTGACGATCCTTGGTCCTGCAGGGAAAGAGCTTATTTTTTCTGGTGATGAGGTTGCCGATAAGGCAGGGAGAGATCGTTTTGTTAAGGCTTATGAGGAAATGAACAAACTGGTGAGTGAGAATGACAAGAAAGTCATCCTCCATGTGGGAAATGAAGAATGGCCTTATCCGCTTCCTGTTGTTAAGAAGGGTGAAAACTGGTTCTTCGATACAAAGGCAGGGAAGGAAGAGATCCTCAACCGCAGAATCGGCCGCAACGAACTCAATGCCATCCAGGTGTGTCTGGCCTATGTGGATGCACAGCGTGAATACATACTGAAGGACCGGGATGAAGACAAGTTACTGGAATACGCCCACAAGTTTGTGAGTGATACGGGCCAGAAGAATGGCCTTTACTGGGAGGCGAAAGAGGGAGAAGAACAAAGCCCCCTTGGTCCCTTAATCGCCAAGGCTGCCGGGGAGGGATACACTGGAAAGAAGCCCGTTGGAAAACGAAACCCTTATCATGGGTATCACTATAAGATTCTGAAGTCCCAGGGAAAGAATGCACGAGGAGGGGAATACGATTATTTAGTCAACGGTAAGATGATTGGCGGTTTTGCCCTGGTTGCATATCCTGACGAATACGGTAACTCCGGAGTCATGACCTTTATCGTGAACCAGGATGGTGTGGTATACGAAAAGGATCTGGGTAAAGAAACTGAGAAAATTGCAACGGCCATGAAGAAATTCGATCCAGAGAAAACCTGGAAGAAAGTGGAATAATCCTTTCAGAGAGTATTGTCTGCAATATGCAGATTTTCCAACTTAGAATGGGGAAAGGTTTCCCCATTTTTTTTATCCATCCATCCTCTTTTCCGACTTAATTTTTCCTTATTGATCTCCATTAGAAATATTGTATTGCCTGACGAGATTCAAAAACATGGTTTCAGGAAGTAAAACAATCTGTATTATTTGCCGACTTGCTTGTTGAGAAGAAAGCGATATTGAGGCGTTATTAGCGAATTAAATGTTTGGTATATATGAAGATAGTTGCCTTTTGTCTGCTCCTGGAGGACAAACTTCCTCACCAGGTTATTCACGACCGAAAAAAAACCTGCACCCAGAATGTTACCAAGGCTGAAAAGATAATCATCTCTGATTAATCAACTCAATAAACAGGCCCGTTTGATTACAGCCTCTCGATTCCACCCCTTGATGGAGCCGGTGGAGCAAAGAATTTGAAAGCTCCCGATAATAAGGAAGGGTCGCTTTGATTCCCTAAGTCATCTCTGGAAGTAATTCCGATATGGTAAGTTCCAGGTTCTGTTGGAAACTCAGCCCACTCATCTGGGATGATCAGCTCCGTCTTCCCAATGACCACTTTTGAAATGATCCCCGGTGTTGCCTCCCACGAAAAGTGATCAGGTTCAAGAAGTGTTCTGTCTTTGCTTACATACACTCCGTAGCTGCTTGCTTCGGGTACGGATTCCCACCAAATTCTTCGTTTAAGAACCCGTGGCGTAATTTTCCCTCTCCTCCTCAACTCAGATGCTTCCATTGAACCATCTGCCCTAAACCCCTTTTCTGATAAAATTGATTTAACCAATGCAGCGATCTCCCCGGTTGCCATTGAACCCTTATTAAAGATATAATCAGGTTTGCATTGGGTCGCTACCTTACGAATTTCTTGTAAATCATAATTTGTAAAAATGATAATCATGATATTTGGGTGACTGGCCTTTATCTTTCTCGTTAGTTCAAGGCCATTTTCGCCGGGTAACATGAAGTCCATAAAGATTAGATTTGGCGGACAAGAATCGATTTCCTTTAACGCCTCTACCCCATCCGCTGCTTCAATAATAGACATGGAAGGGAACTCAGACTGTAAGTAAAATCTAACTACTTGTCTGAAGGAATGGCTGTCTTCAACGAGCATCGTTCTAAACATAATATTTTTGTCCTCCCGACCTCCTCCAAACATAGCAAAGAGATGCCACTTGCAAGAATGGGGGTAAGCAAATCAAAGCCAAAGTAACCGTCGGTTCACCCTTCGGCAGCTCGGCCATCTTTGACTGATCAGATCCACCGCTTTCCGCCCCTTTATCAAGGAGGATTCGGGTTTATGGTGATTCTTACATACTCCTCCATTTGTATTATGGGCAATATTCATACCAAATAATGTCAGCTGCTGTAAGTTCAGGATAAAGCGGAACATTTCCAAGAATTTTAAATTTAAACAAAAGACAAAAGTGGAAGACCTTTTCGC
>JBAVGF010000030.1:0-8067 GCA_049684675.1 Thermodesulfobacteriota bacterium
GGTCTTCATAGAAAGTGATTCTTGGGTGAATGTTCTCCGTCGCTCCCGTTGATGTCATTCCTGTTGCTCCTCTTAAGTATGCTGTTTTTTGCCTTTGAAGATAAGAAACACGATAAACGATAACGCAAAAAGTAGGGTGACGATTCCAGTCACTTTCAACGTGTTAAACACGAGTTTATTGGCTTTCGGGTCGTAACTGAAGCAGAACCGAACCACCTTGGCAATAGTGGGCCCAATCCTGCCCTGGGAAGCTTCTACAAGAGCCAGTTTAAGATCAAAGGGGAGGGGATCCGCCCCATACATGTAGCGGACAATCTTTCCATCAGGGGCAAGAATAACTAATGATACTGGATGCTCAAAATCTTCCCCCACTCTTTTGAAGTGGAAGCCTATACCATCCGTCAGTTTACGAATATTCTCTTTTTCTCCAGTCAAAAATCTCCAGGCATCCCCAGGGAAGGGCTTTTCGATCATCGCCAGATAAGTTTTCTTCTTTTGAAGCGCAAGGGCAGGCTTTTCTGTTTCATCAAAACTAATGGAGAGAACGGCGTACTCTCTGCCCGGTTCCGCGGGTAACTTATTCAGAGCCTCTGCCAAATTTTGCAACAGTAAACTACAGACGTTCGGGCAATGTAAATAGACAAGGGCGAGAATGGTTGGTCTATGGATGAGTTGTCTGAGGGTAACTTGATCGCCGGTTTCTTCATTAAAGGTAAGGTCGAGGGGAACAAATTGACCAAGCCTTTCATCAATTCCGATGCCAGACAAATCTTTGGGCTGCTCCACGTGAGAATTGACAGTGCCGTGGAAAAAAAAGACTCCCGTGAGTAGAATCAAGACTTCTATGGCGAATAGTATTTTCATTCCCATAAAGAGCGGCCTATACATCCGAAGATTATAAGGAGTTTTATTAGTACTCTACGAGAAAAGAGTTGATATCGTAAATGGGGAATTCACTGTATTTAACAGAAAATCTTAAGGTATTTCTTGGACATTCTTCTAGCCGTCGAGTTTGGACAGCGAAGACATGAAGGTGTCGCACCATCGTATGGAGAAAGGGAAAGACACGGACGGTAGAGGGAGAGGGGAGAGTTTAGCTCAGAGGAATTATGTCATGGTTAAAGAAACTTAGAGAAAATTTGAACAAGATTAGAATTTATTTGACTTGAACAACAAATTGGATGTTAAATATAACTATCGGGTAAGCAGTGCTTCAACATTTGGGCAGGGGTATGGTGGGAGTCAGGGCCTACCCGTTAAGAAGCTATTGCAACTCCAATGGTCTGCAGCAGGCGGATTGATCTGACCACAAAGGGGTTTATTATTCTTGACTATACCTTAAGACATTATATTATATTTTTATTCATATCCTATTGAAATTGTTATACAATCAATTGTCACGTAATAGTGCAAGAAGGAAGGCCCGGGAAAGATAAAAAAGAAATATAGAACCGGGTCTTTTAATTATTGAGCAAGAAGATGGGTGAAGTGTGATGATATTTCCATTTTGTGAACTCGTTGTCGAATAGGCACTAAAAGGTGATCCATTCCTGGAGGAGGTTAGGGCTGTGGAAGTAACTCGATTGGTTCCCAAAGAGAGGAAGGGACTTATCGTTTTGATTACTGGCTACGGCAAAGGGAAGACGACAACCGCCCTCGGCATTGCGGTTCGGGCGTGTGGCCATAACATGCGGGTCTGCATCATCCAATTCATGAAGGGTGATATTTATGCAGGTGAATGGGATGGGGTAAAGAAGATGGGGTGTGAGGTGGAACTGATTTCCACCGGAAAAGGATTCTGCGGTATTCAGGGAAATCCCTATCCTTATGAAGAACACAGAATGAATGCTCAGGAGGCGATCCAACTAACGCTTCAGAAGATGGAATCTGGCCAGTACGATATCCTCATATTGGATGAGATCAACAATGCCCTCCATCTTCGATTAGTGGATTTGGAACAGGTTTTGGAAATCATTCGACGCAAACCCCCTTTGATGCATCTCGTTTTGACAGGACGGGACGCGCATCCTCAAGTGGTCGAGTTGGCGGATACAGTGAGTGAAATTAAGGAAGTGAAGCACGCCTATCGTAAAGGGATTGAGCCGCAGCCAGGGATTGATTACTAAATCTTGGACAGGCCGCTGCGGGGGACTTTCGACCGTAGCTGTTTTCCGGCGGGGCGCCAGTTCGAGATTTCACCTTTCACCAAGCTTCACGGGTATTTCTTTGAATATCCTAAATTAGGAGGGAGAGTTTTGACTATACTGCAGGCGGTCATACTCGGATTAGCTCAGGGTTTGGGAGAATTCCTCCCCATTTCCAGTTCAGCTCATTTAGTTTTGGTTCCCTGGTTTTTCGGATGGACAGACCCTGGGCTTACTTTCGATGTTGCCCTGCATATCGGGACGCTTGTTGCAGTGGTTATCTATTTCTGGAAGGAC
Source organism: Thermodesulfobacteriota bacterium (assembly GCA_049684675.1). Classification (GTDB taxonomy): domain Bacteria; phylum Desulfobacterota; class BSN033; order BSN033; family UBA1163; genus UBA1163. The sequence continues at coordinate 2,442 of JBAVGF010000030.1, forward strand.
TGGTGGGAACTAATCATAAAAGGCTTTTCGGACGTCAGAAGCGTGAGAGGCAGATTGTTCTGGTATTTGGCTGCAGCGAGTGTGCCGGGAGCGGCCGCAGGATTCCTTTTTGAAAAAAAAGCCGAGACTATCTTGAGATCCCCTGTTCTTATCGCAGCGATGTTGATAGTCATGGGCATTTTTCTGTACTGGGCAGATCGTAGAAGCGCCAAGAATATTGAGATGAATGGCATCACTTTTTGGACGAGTATGCTCATCGGGACATCCCAGGCACTGGCGATCATTCCGGGTGTTTCCCGTTCGGGCATTACCATGACTACAGGATTACTTGCAGGAGTGACCAGAGAAGGAGCAGCCAGGTTTTCGTTCTTGTTGTCAACCCCTATCATCTTCGGCGCCGCCATGGTTAAACTGCCGCACGTTATATCGAATTCGTCTATGATAACTGTAAGCTTTACGATAGGTATGCTGGTCTCTTGTGTTACCGGTATAATCAGTATTGGCTTCTTGCTTCGGTATGTTCAGACTAAGAATTTCTTACCATTTGCCTGGTATCGGTTTATATTGGGTGCCCTGGTGATTACGATTACGATAGTCCGTTAGTAGGGCTATCTTCCGAGAAATTCACCGATAGGAGAGAGGGGCTGGATATGATCGCAAAGTATCTTGAAAATAGTTAACATGGGAAATGCCAGTATGGCGCCGACGATGCCCCACATCCATCCCCAAAAAATTAGCCATATAAAGATCACCACAGGGTTAAGGGTAAAACGCAACCCGAGCACCATAGGAGTGACAATTTGGCCCTGAATTGATTCCAGGGCCATATAGATCGCAGGTGCCAGCAGTACCCGGCCGATGCTGTCAAAAGTTAAAAAGGCTATAATGGTAACAATAGAGATGCCAATCAGAGGTCCGATATAGGGTAGGAAAACGAGAAATCCAGCCATCACTCCCCAGAGCAAAGCGTTGGGCAACCCGATTAGGTACATCCCAACACCGATGGAAATCCCCGTAAAGACATTGATCACTGTCACGGTATAAAGGTAGCGAGAAGTATGATGTTCGACTTCTCGAGTGATTTTCACGATCTGTTTCTTCTTGTTGAGCTTGGGGAAGAGCTTAATCAACTTCCGCAAAAATAGGTCTCCCGAGCCAAGAAGAAAATAGAGAAGGATAAACATCACCGAGCTTTTCACGACAACTTCCCGTGTGCCGGTCAAAACAGCATCGGTGATACCAGGGGGTTTTATCTCAACTTCAGGCTTCTTTTCCGCACCCATTCTCGTGATCCCTTTCAGCTCTTCAACCGCATTATTTATCCCTTCCAAAGGTTTGCGCAAAAACCCTACCTTTGACTCAATTTGGCGTAAACTCTCTGGTGCCTTACTGATCCATTCGGCCGCAGGTCCGGAAAGTCTGATCATTCCATACCCTGCACTTCCGAGCAGTGCGATGAGCACTAAAGCGGCTCCTACTAACTCGGGAATTTTGATCTTTTTTAAGGCACGAACTACCGGCCTCAGTAGGAAATTAAGGAGTAAGGCTAAGGTGAATGGCAGGATCAAAGCGCGAGAGAAATAAAGGGTGTAAAAAAAGGCGATGATAAAAAGCCCCTTGAGTGCGATCGACTTAAACTCGATGTGGGTTTTGTCGATCTGGCTATGCGCTGGGGCATCTGTTTTGTCCGTTTCCTGCATTTGTATATCCTTTGGTTGCGATCCCATGCTCATCGTTTTCTCTCCCTTCTTTTACTACCCTTCAAAGAAAATTAAAGCCCTCTTTTAATCAAAAATCAACCCCCCTTATAGAAAATGCCTCTTTTTAATAAAGTAGAATTCTATTTTCCAAGGTTAAAGAATCTTCAGCAAAATCTAATGGCCGTTTAATCTTCGTTTAGTTATGTTTCTTTCAAATTTGCAACACAAAGAAAATGCTTGCAGGAGGTATCCCCGATTCAGTGAAATTGGCAGCGGAAAAGAAGCCGGACATCCTCAGCCGTCCTGTCTCCTTCATGGTGCTTAATCTCATCACGGGGAAAAAGATGCTTACGTGCTTGCATTTCCTGTGAAACATGATGCAAAATTGCAAAATGACAGCCTTGATCGTCTTTGGACCCCAAAAGCTTCCGGAGTTTGCCAGGAACATTGGCGAGGCAAGAGGGGAGTTTAGGGAAACAACTGGAGAGGCGGAATCCATCGATGTATAAGCATGGACTCTGCATCTTTCCCTACCGCAGCGACGGATTCCACGCAGGATTCCTTCCGCCCCTGGGGCTTGAGCTGATTGCGTCCGTTCTGGAGCCGAGTTGCCGGTCGTTGGAGATTGTGGATCTCCGCAAGAGGCGAGGGCACACCATCGATTTCTGCCGTCCCGAGACCGACCTAGTCTGTTTCTCTATCAATTGGAAACGGGATGTCGAATTCATCCGAGAGGAGATCCGGTCCATTCCGGCAGGAGCCTTCATCCTCCTGGGCGGCCGGCACGTGACGGAGAACCCGGAGGGCTGGTTCGCCGCTTGCCCCAGCGTGGATGCCATCGTCCGCGGAGACGGTGAGGAGGCGGTAGAGGAACTATGCCGGGGTGACCCGCTCGAGGGAATCACAGGGCTTAGCTTCCGGAAGAATGGTCAGATCCTCCACAATTCAAACAGGGCCCCCGGTCACATCCGGGAGGATCTCCTTCCTGCCCGCCACTTGAGAATGGAGCGTTACCGGCTCGGTCTCGAGGGGGTGGAGGCAGGGATCCTGATCGACATGGTGTCTTCCTCCCGGGGCTGCCCGTTTAACTGTAATTTCTGCTCCTTCAGCAGGAATCCCTGGGGTTATAAGCGACAGTGGTCGGCCCGCTCGCCGGAGTCCGTGGCTGAGGAACTCGCCCGGATCGAGGCCCCCGTTGTCGCCTTCGCCGACGACCTCTTCACCTTCGATATGGACAGGGTGGATCGGATCTGCGACCTGATCCTTGCCCGGGGCATCCGGAAGAAGTACATCATTAACGCGAGGCTGGAAATCGCCTTGCGTCCGGAGGTGTTGCGCAAGATGGAGAAGGCAGGGTTCTTTATGCTGATGCTGGGGATCGAGTCCACCCAGGACAAAACGCTCCGCTCCATGAGGAAGGGCTTCGACACCGCCCGGATCCGCGAGTGCTTCAAGGTGCTTGGCCAGTCAAGCATGATCCTCAACGGCTATTTCATCCTCGGAAACATTGGCGAGAGCGTCGAGGAGATGCTCCAGATTGTCCCTTTTTCGCGGGAGCTTGGCCTGGACTCTATCGCTATCTCAATCCTGAGGTCGAGTCCCTACTCAGGACTGGATGAGTTGGTGGCGGAGAACCCCGGTTACCATATCGCCGCCAACGGGAAGATTTACTCGGACCAGTGTTCCGTCAGGCAGCTCAGGGATCTGCACCATCGGATATACCGCGAGTTCTACACGCCTGGCCAACTGTTCCGGATTGCGAGGAAAGGGATCCGGCATGGAGCTCTCACGTTTCTTCCCCAAGTGTTGCCCCAGCTTCCGCGCCTCACCTGGTCCGTGGCGAGGAACTATTGGGAGCACGCGCAACGCCGCCAGGCCATGGAAGCGGCTGCGAAAACGGCGCCTATATAGCCTCAGGGCATTGTGCAGCGCCCGCCTAGGACAGTTTCATCTCACATCCGGGGAGCTCTTCCGCTTGATTGACGAAAGTTACGAGTTTATTTTAAGAGGGCGAGTCGGTGGTATCGCGCATGAGAAACAATGCGGATAAATTAACGAGGGCTAAGTTAAGTGGTGACGTCTCAGCGACACGTCGCCCTATTCGCTACGGACTCTTTGGCCTCGCAGTTGTCCTTGCCTTTGTGGCAGTCATGATATGGCCTTTAGATGAAACCTTGAGCGATACGCTCTGCATCTCCAGAGTCGGTCATGTGGCCACACCTCTCTGGTGGGAAGCGTTGAAGGGAGTGAGGGTCTTCGGGAAGGCAGAAATTCTTTTCGTGCTTGGATTTCTTCTGGCGATTCATAGGCGGAAGCAAGCAGCGGTTTGCGCATGCATCGCCGTCCTCCTCGCAAGTCTCATTGTAACGCCAACGAAACTTATCGTCGGACGTCCCAGGCCTGACGGAAGCAATAAAATGTCGTTTCCGAGCGGTGACGTCGCCTCACTGGCGGCATTCGTGGTTCCAATCGCATCAACCATTCCAGCCGTCAGACCGGTTGCATTCGCAGGTGTTGTCGTGGTGGGTGCAGTACGAGTTGTCAATGGGTTCCACTTCCCGAGCGACATACTGGCAGGGATTGCGATCGGAATTTTTGCCGGGGCATTTGTACTCTCGGTGAAATTCTCGTTAAAACCACGGGCTCGCCGGTTGCTTCGGAGAAGCTGGATTGCCGCGGCGATGGGGACCCTTGTCCTCGTCCATCTTTTCCTGCCCAGCGTGGGCAATTTCAGGACGTTTTTCTCGATCTTTGGTCCGTCGGTTGCACTACTGGCGGTCGCCCCGTTTGTTCGAGCTCGGTTACGGACCCGCAGACACACGGATAGGCGCTTGCTCTTTGGCGTGATCTGTTCCCTCGGAGGCGCCGTATTGGCGCTGGCCTCGTGGTTCGCGGTGTCGCTGGTGCTGGCACTTAGGGTCAGTCTCCCGGGCCTTGAACCGGCAGATCCTAGCCCTGTCTGGGCCATCGTCAGCATGGGATGTGTACTGGTCGTAACGGCTTTTCTCAGTGTAAGAGAATACGGAACGGAACGCTACAGATCGACCGTGGGCATCTTGTCAGCCGGATTGACTGGGCTTCTTTTCATTATTTTCACTTTTGTTGCTTTCCACGGTTGGGCGGTTCAGGGTCTTAAGACAGCTGGCTGAGGTAACCCTGGGGATATCGAACGACCCTTAAATCGACTCCTTCGACTCGTGAATCTCTATGGCCCGTCACCGAAAAGATGCTTCAGTTTCTGACGGTCTTCCTCAAATATCTGGATGAATTTTAAACCCAATTCGTACCCCTGCCGGCCATCATGCAACTGGGTTTTTGTCTAAACAACCTCGGCTAATACCTCGAAGTTTGCCAGCTCGAACCCGTTAGAGAATAAGACTGCAATATTTAATTTTGTACCGGTAGGTACGTTATTAGGAGATTGAATGAGAAGGCCTGTTTCGCTCGCGTTGACGATCATTGCTCCGAGGACATGCTGGGCATTTATCACCCTAAATTCAATGGGCAAATTCAAATAGAACCGCGGATGCTTTCTTTTTTCTCTTGTCGAATCTGAATCCTGCGTTGCGTCCTTTGATTGTAGGTTGGTCGATTCGATCATTGTGCTTTCCCTTCCTTGCGTACTCCCTCAAATTCCCTTCATAGCCCTTTCCTCTGGATCCTTTACTGAGCTGTTTCTTCCCATAGGAAAGCAAGGATGATGCCTGCCCGTCCAAGAATGTGTAACTCATTAAGAAATAAGACGTTTTCTTCCTTATTTTTTGATCGAAAGACTTGTTGGTATGGCCCAAATTGTTTCTCCTCTATAAAGCAATTAAGCGTGAGAGAAAAAATTCTCATTGACTTTTGTTTAAGAAGTTTAATACATTTTAGCGGGAAGGATCTCCAATGAGCCCCCAAAAGTATCTTACGACCGCCAGAGGGAA
>JBAVGF010000031.1:0-8054 GCA_049684675.1 Thermodesulfobacteriota bacterium
GACACCCACTCCCTGATACTGGATAATCTTGAGGCCGCATTTCCCCCATGACCATGGATCATCAACGAGAGGCATCAGCCCGATATCCAATCCCTGTAGATCAAACACCTCTTCCTCTGAACTCCAATTTTTCTTGATCACTTTTATCCGATCACAATCGAAAAAAGTGTCACAGACAATCTTCAGCTCCACATGAGGATACTTTGCGCCTATCCTGTCGAAAATAGGTCTCATCTTTTCCAAATAATGAATGGAACCGTGATCCCCGATCCACCCAAGGGTCACCCTTTCCTGTTGAACCGGATAGGTTTTTAAATGATATCTTTCCTGATCAATCCCCGTGGGGATCACCTCGACATTTTGATTAAATGAGAGCACCTCTCTCTTCAAGAATTCATTTCCGGCGATGACGAAGTCACAGTTCTTGACCATCTGGACAAAACGTCTTCTCCGAGTAGAAGAAATGGGATCTTTGGCCTTTGAGTTTCGATACATCACCGAATCATCAAAATCGTAGAGTATCCGTTTCGCCCTTCTCCTCAATAATCCAAGCCGGGGTTGATTGAATCGTTTCCTCTGAAGAAAAACGATATCATATTGGGAGAGTTCATTGAAGAATCGAAAATTCTCTTTCAAGGTCCTCGGATAGAGGCTGACCTTGGTCTCTACCCCTTTGGACTCCAAATAGGGAATATATTGAAGCACCCGATACCGACTGGCCGCTACGGAAAACCCTTGAATCAGGAATAGGACTTTCATCTACCTTCACCCCGGTAGAGGCTTTGAAGAACTTGGAAAAACTTTTCAGAGGTAACCCTCAGGGAGTACTCTCCTTCCACCGTCTCTATCCCCTTTAATCCCATTTGGTATCTGAGATCTTGATTTTGGATAAGGTTCGATAAGCGCTCCACCCATTCTTGATGATTCGTCGCCCAAAAACCGTTCTCCCCATCTTTAACGATGTCCGGATTGATCCCTACGGGAGTGCAGACGACAGGCACCCCGACACTGAGATATTGGATGATCTTTAATCCACATTTTCCTCTCGACCACAGGTCGTCGTTGAGGGGCATCAGCCCAATGTCGAAGGAGATCAGATCTTCATTCTCATCCTCCAATTTCCAAAGTTTCTTAACGACAGGAAGGTGGGGGGAGTCATAAAAATCATTGCTCACGATCTTTAATTTGACCCGGGGAAATCTTTGACGAATGGTCTCAAAGACAGGTTCCAATTTTTTAAGGTACTTCAAATTTCCTTTGGTCCCAATCCACCCTAAAATAATCTCTTCATGGTTAGAGATTTTCTTTTTTCGTGGATAAAGATTCGTATCGATGGAGGTCGGAATGACAAAGACCCTTTTCTCCGGATCCACCTTGAAGACCTGGTTCTTCAAAAACCGGTTCCCTACAGTCACCACATCGCTTCCTTTCACCATCCATCTGAACTTCAACCACCTGGATGAAGAATGAGGACGAGGAGAACTGGAAGACCGGTACATGACAGCATCATCGAGATCGAAAAGGACCTTCGAAGACTTTTTTCGGATCCAATAGAATTCAAAAGGAGACAATAGCCTCCTTTGAATACAGACCACATCGAAGAAGGGAAGCTGCCGATAAAGGATAAGCCGTTCCTTCCATGAACCGGAGAGGGGTTGCCACTTTGGTTCCACCTGGTGGGCGATCAGATAGGGAAAATACTGTTCTACCCGGAACCGATGGCCCTGATCGCTCGAGTGTGTGATGAAGATAACTCTCATCAATCGTATCTCGGCCGACTTTTATGTATATACCGCAATTCCATCCTAAATCTTCTCAGGAATTTGTTAAGGAACCAATACCGATCCTCTCGGGGAGCTTGCACGATCTTGGGCTCAGGAAATTTTCCCCTTTCCTCATCATCCATTCCCTTCTGACCCGTTATCCAAATTCCTAAGGGAAAAGAGGGTTCGCCTTCCAAGGTAAAATCAAGTATCTTAAATCGTTTCATCAGAGATTCAATCCCCTCCGGACAGAATCTCCAATAGTCCTTGGGGCATCGATGAATCCCCATGGCCATGACCGTCGTGAGGATTAATAGACCGCTCGGTTTGAGAATTCTGAATATTTCATCGAGTGCCCTCTGCGGTTGCTCGATATGCTCCAGAGATTCCAGAAGGAGGACTAATCCGATACTGTTATCTTCGATGGAACTCATATCACAGATGTCACAAATGACATCAATACAAGGGGGATCATAATCCTGGGCATCTTGTTTGATGTATTTCATGTTGGGGAAAAGGGGCTGATAAAGATTCGGTTCCCACCCCGCCCCGCAATCCAAGATGGGTTCTTCGAATTTATATCTGGAGACCATCTCCTTCACATAATTGCGCACGGGATCTCTCATTGAACTTTCCCTATTTTTTGGCTACGATTAAAATCGATTTGGTAAAGTCGATGCCCAGATACCGGTGGAGAGGGGCCATCACATAGAGTCTAAAGAGATAGCGGTGAAAAGCATCGTTGTAAGTTCGATACATCGCCTTAATTTGAAAACCCTGGGCGAGAAGAAGGCCGCCGAGTTCATCATAACAATAGGCCACTCGATGGGTGGCATCCCTCCAAAAGCGGCTCGGATTAAAAACATTGGGAGTGGTCAGGATCAATCGTCCTCCTTCATTGAGGAGACGGTAAATCCCTTTTAAAAGCTGGATTCCTTCCTCCAGGCCCAAATGTTCGATGACCTCAAAAAGAAAAACAACGTCAAATGGCTCTTGAACCTCCTCCAGACTGTAAAAATCGTGAAACTGTTCTCGGTCAATATCCATGCTCTTATAAATCAGTTTCGGAAAATGGCGTTTCAACCGCTCCTGGAGATTTCGGTTTGAGGCTCCGATATCCAGAACCTTTTCGCCGTCCCGAATCGTCTTCACCATCAAAGGGAATCGCTTCCGCAGGATTTTTAGATCCCAGATCTTGGCATAGCGGTAATGAATCTGATCCCGATATTCAAAGAGCTTGCTCCAAGAGAGCCTTTCATTCATTTAACTTCACCCATTCCCTTCGACCAAAATCGTACCGTTTGACTACTTTAGCCGGTGCCCCAACCGCTACGGAATACGGTGGGATGTCTTGCTTGACCACCGAGTTGGCTCCGATGACAGCATGACGGCCGATCGTAACGTTGGGAAAGACAAATACATTCGCTCCGATCCAGCAATCCCTTTCTATCAGAACGGGTCCTCCTTCTGATACTTCTTGTAACTTGATAGGAGCCTCCACATTCTCGTATTGATGAGAATGATCGACAATGATCACCCCCGGACCCAACAGAACATTTTCTTCTAATACAACACTGCTTCTTGCAGCGATGATATTATAATTTCCTATGTGGACATTATTGCCGATTTTTAAAATGATCTCCTTTGAATCTCGACGTTTCGGATGGACGTAGACGTCTGTATTCTTTCCAATTCTAACATTGTCCCCGAGGGAGATGAGTCGAGGCCTAACGATCTGACCTCCTGGCCGGATATAAACATTCCTGCCACAATGTCCAAATATCAGCTTGTTCTTTATATTTTTTACATATCTCCAGAATCTCTTTTTCACAACCTTTTCACCCCTTCAACCTCTTCTGGCAGAATACTTCCCCCAGGATATTTCTGATCTCCTCCCAGTTTTTTTCAAGAGAGTAATATTCCGCTAAACGGCGCGAAGCGATTGAAGCTTTCTCCCTCAACTCCCTGTCAAAAAAAAATGAAATCTGTTGCCCGAGGGTTTGGCTATCTCGGGGGTCAGAAATGACAAAACCCTCTTGCCCTTGGGTGATAATCCCACCGGCCCCGTTACAGCGAGTGGTGATCACCGGAATTCCGCTAGCTAATGCCTCTAACACGGTGAGGGAACAGGCGTCGTAAAAGGTGGGGTGAACGAGAAGATCTGACGCCCCATAGTATTTTTCCGGTTCATTCGTGGAACCGGCAAAGATCATCTCTTCACGAATCCTCACTTCCCTCGCCAGGCGTAAATAGGAACCTTGACGATCTCTTCCCAGAATAAGAAGTTTGAAAGGAAGGGAGGTTCCTTCCTTAATTTTTGCCAATGTTTTGATGAGAAAACCCAGGCCCTTCATCTGAAAATTATTTGAAACAAAGAGAATCACCAGCTCATCTGCCCCAATACCATGTCGCCCTCTGATCTCCCCTCGATATTGACGGTTCCTGGGGTGGAAGCGTTCAATATCGACTCCATTATAGACTACCGTAATCTTCTCCTCGGGGATCCGATACCAACGCATCATGTCCTGCTTCACCATATCGGAGATGGCAATGATCGCTCGAAAGCGTTTCCCTTGATAAGGAGCGTCTTCCACCCAACCACTCACCCATTGTTTCGGGCTGAAGACCCTCCCTAAAAGTTTTGTCGTCCACAGAATCGGATGGTCGTAAGCCCTGAGGCTTCGCCAGAACCATGCCCAGTGCACTCCTCCATGAGGTTGAAGAATATCTGCCTTGAGTGTATTTCCCACTCCGAAGGTGATGTCATAATTTCCATTCTCCATCTCTTTCGTCGCCCTGATCGCAAAAGAGAGAAGTCGAAGACTCTTTAGAAACGGGATCGTCTTGACGGAATGGAAAAAAATCCCTGGAGCTTCTTCCTCCCGATGCTCAGCATAGACATGGACTTCATGGCCTTCGCTGGCCATTCGGGCACATAAGTCGACCAAATATCTTTCGGCTCCCCCTTTCTTCTTAGAGAAGTCCCGAAGACCTATGGCAAACCTTATCTTTTTCTCCATTTCCCAAACGATCTTATCTCCCGACGGAAAAGAGATGGGACATCTTCACATTCCTTGGCCTCTGATATATTGAGGATCCCTTTCTGCCATCAGGAAGAGCTTCCTCCCAAGCGTGAGATCAGCGGATAACACATGTCTCAGAATTTCTTTGTTCCTCTCCCTCTGTTTTAAGTTCCTTTCTCTTCGGAAGGCTCGCCATGTAGCTAAATAAACAAAGGGATAGAGAGGGCCGAATAACATGGCGCGATGGCTGTAACGATGGGTGGTCACCTCCAGGATTCGGAACCCGTTTCGATGAAGGTGGGTTCTCAATTCATAATAGCTGGCCAGATGGATGTGATCCCCCCCCAAATAATCGTCGACTTCGTTGGGGGGTCTCCCCGTAAAGAGATTGAAGCCTATCAGGAGATTTGCCAGTCTTGATTTCAGATTCAAAATATTCGGCGTGCTGATCAAGAGTTTCCCTCTCTCCTTGAGGATTCGAAAGCATCCCCTGATGAAGAGGACCGGGTTTTCCAGATGTTCAATGCCATTGGAACAGAGGACATAGTCGAAGGTTCCGTCTGAAAAGGGTAAGTCGACGTTGAGATCAGCTTTTTCACACGAGATTCCTTGGACACAAAAAAGATTGGGGTTGATATCTACGGCGACCACATCAAAACCCGCTTCTTTCAATTTCCGAGAGATGATTCCCGGTCCTGCGGGTGCATCCAATAATTTTCCATGATTCCCATAGCGGGTAAGGAGTTCAACCACTCTATCATGAGGGTGTTGAAGTCCGAGGACTTTGATGATCAATGACCTGACCTTCATCGACTCTTGTTTCCTGCTAAAAACATCTTGATTTGCTGCGCGACTTCTTCCATCTCTGACTCTTTCATTTCCGGGAAAAAAGGAAGGGAAAGAATCTTCCGAGACCACTGGTCCGTCAAGGGAAAGTCTCCTCTCCGATATCCCATTTCCTGATAAGCCTTCTCAAGAGGGATAGGAATAGGGTAATGAATGAGCGTCTCGATCCCTCTCTTTTTCAAAAATGCTTGAACAGCGTCCCTCTTCCTCATCTTAATCGCATAGAGATGATAGACATGCCGGACTCCTTTCTTCTCCGACGGACATACCAGTCCTAAAGGAGAAAGCATTCTTGTATAGAGCCTGGCCTTCCTCCTCCTCTCCTCATTCCATTGATCCAAATGTTTCAATTTGACTCGAAGGAGTGCTGCTTGGATTTCATCTAATCGGCTGTTGTGTCCCTTCAGGATATGTTGATATTTTTTTCTCTCTCCGTAGCAGCGAAGAAGTCTAAGTTTCTGGTCATATTTTTGATGATCGGTCACCACCATCCCACCGTCCCCATACCCTCCCAAGTTCTTGGTCGGATAGAAACTAAAACAACCCATGGCCCCCAATGAACCCACTTTCTTTCTTCCATATTTTGCCCCATGGGCTTGGCAGGCATCTTCGATGACAACGAGATCATAACGATTTGCAATTTCCATGATCGAGTCCATATCCGCTGGATGGCCGTAAAGATGGACAGGAAGAACCGCTCTAATTTTTTGTCGGCTTTTTTTTGCTTTCTCGCGTTTCAAAAGAAGCTCCAAGCTGTTGGGGTCCATCGTATAAGCTTTGGGATCGATGTCGACAAAGAGGGGTTTTGCCCCCGTATAGGAGACGGCGAGAGCTGTGGCTACAAAAGAATTGGCCACGGTGACGACTTCATCTCCCTCTCCAATGCCGGCTGCTTTCAAGGCCAGATAGAGGGCATCCGTTCCGGAGCCCACTCCGACCCCATACCGAACCCCGCAATAATGAGAAAATGCCTTCTCAAAAGCAGAGACTTCCTCTCCCAGAATGAAGCGACCCTTCTCATAAACCCTTTGGGTCGCCGAAAGGATTTCGCTTTTGATCTTTTTATACTGCCTGGTTAAATCGAAAAAAGGAACCACAGTCACCTCAATTGCGGATTTGGGAATTCGGAATGGGGAATTCATACTCTATTCCGCAATCCGCATTACCAATATTCCTTCTTATATTTCCGATAGAACTCGATGGTTCTTCGGAGCCCTTCCTCCAAATCCGTCTTCGGTTCCCAACCCACGATGCGTTTGATCTTGGAGTTATTGGTATAATAATCTCCGGGTTCGACTTCCTTTCTCTCTTGAGTAAATTCGGTGAAAGCCACCTTGCCGGTTCCTGCAATCTTTACAATCCTTTTTGCCAGGTCGATGAAGCTAACGGGAATGCCGGTCCCCACATTAAATACTTCCCCGTAAGCCTGATCGCAAGCGGCCACTTGCAGGAAACAATCCACCAGGTCATCCACGTAGAGAAAATCTCTCAAGATCCGGCCGTCTCCGAAAACGGGGATGACTTCATCATCGACGGCCTTTCGGATGAACCAATTCAGGACGCCATATTCATCATGGGCCATCTGATGTCGGGGTCCATAGGTGTTCGTAATCCGGAGACAGGCTCCCGGAATTTTGTGAACATCGTGATAGACTAAAACCATCTTTTCCGCCGATAAATTGGTTACAGCATAGATTCCCTTGGGATTGGTGGGGTGATCTTCTCCCACCGGCAGGGTCACACTGGAACCGTATTCCCCCCTTGTTCCGGCAAAAATGAGCTTCACCTCTCGATTAACCTTTCGGCAGGACTCGAGGAGAACCAATGTTCCCCGACAGTTGATGTCCAGATCCTGAATCGGATTCCGGATACTGTCCACATGATTCACCTGTCCTGCGAGGTGAAAAATGATTCCCTGTCCTTTCACCAAATAATCCATCGAATGAGCATCCCTTACGTCACTGAAGTTGATATGAATGCGATCGGTGATTTCCTTCACGTTGAAGAGGTTTCCTCCCAGATGGGGCATCATATTATCCACAATCGTCACCCTTGCTCCCAATGCAATCAATCTGGCCGACAGATTGGATCCGATAAAGCCCAAACCACCTGTCACCAATACCTTCTTCCCTTTGAAAACCTCTTGATCAGGAGTCATTCTCCTTCTCCTTTTTTTGAAGTTGCATTATATTCAGCGACATCAATCCCAGTGAAGGATGTCATTCCTGCGAAAGCAGGAATCCAGAAAAACACTGGATTCCGGGTCAAGCCCGGAATGACAAACTGCCTAAGACTTATTTCATCATGTTTATTCACCTGTCATTTGTAACTTTCTCTTTTTTTGATATTGTGAGTTCCCATAGTTTGGCATATTTGACAAAAACATAGAACATGGTTGAGATGATGATGATGAACCCTGGGA
>JBAVGF010000032.1:0-12807 GCA_049684675.1 Thermodesulfobacteriota bacterium
GGATGTTATGGACAACAAAAAGACGTCTCGGTTAAGGAAGATCCGAAGGATTCCTCTTTTTATCGGAGCCTTTTTATTGGTGATCTTTGCAAAACCCCAATTCTCCGGGATCTGGATTGGGTTCTCCGGGATCTCGATTGGGATGGTTTTGATCTTTTTAGGGGAGGGCATCCGCATCTGGGCGGCAGGTCATCTTCAAAAGAACGAGGTTCTAACGGTGACAGGCCCTTACGCTTATGTCAAGAATCCACTCTACATCGGCTCGATTTTGATTACCGCAGGCTTTTGTATCCTGGCGGACAATATCTATCTTCTGGCGGCGGCCTTCTTTATGTTCTGCTTTCATTACATTCCCTACAAAAAGAAGGTAGAAGGAGATCGGTTGAGAAAGATTTTTGGAAGTCAATTTGAGGACTATGATGAGAAGGTTCCAGAATACCTACCACGATGGACTCCCTATTCGAACAAAAAGGTTTCCTGGCAATTCAAATGCTTTATCGAAAACAGCGAAGAGGGAATTCTCCTCATCGTCCTTGCCGGAATTTTGCTGGTCCTCAGCCGTCCCTATTGGAACCTTTTCTTTTGAGGCAGAGCGCCTGCCCGCAGCAGGCAGGCATAGAGCGTGGCGCAAGGCGAAATACTAATGGCAAGTGAAGAGATGAAGAAGAAATCCATCTGCCTTACCAAGGGGAGGGGTGGAAAGCCCGACTTGAATCAGGTAGAGGTGGAAGGTCGATCCCTGATGGTAAAGGATGTCCGGGGAAAACATTTTTTTATGCGATGGACATTGGGACTCTGGTTGATCCATAAAGAGTGGAAGATCTATTCCCGGCTCACAGGTATAAAAGGTATTCCCCAGCCTGTGGAGCGGGTTGACCGCTTTGCTTTTGCCATGGAGTTTATTCCAGGAAGACCCATCGTGCGGGAGGAACCTCTCCCTTCTTCCTTTTTCTCTGACTTAGAACAAGTGCTCGGGGAGGTCCACGCGAGGGGAGTGGTTCACTTGGATTTGAGACATAAAGGAAACATCCTCCTCTCCGAAGGAGGAGAACCGTTTCTGATCGACTTCAACAGCAGTTTTGCGTTTAAAGAAAGAGGATTCCTCCGGCGTTATCTTTTTCCTCTCCTCAGATGGGTGGATTACGGGGGATTGCTGAAACTGAAAAAGAGAATATCTCCTTCCTCGATGACCGCTGAGGAGATTGCGTTCCTCAAACGCTTTAATCGGCTCCGAAAACTCTGGATCTTCAATTAATGCCCTTAGGCATTTCACCCGTCTATCTTCAATTCACCGATGGCCCTCACCGGCGAGGCTGACGGCCCTGCCCGGATCAGATCTTTTGGGTGACGTAGTGGAACAGTTGTTTTTGTTTGAGGGTCATCTCCCGGGCCCCCTTTTTAGTCCCCTCATGCTCGTAGCCAATCAAGTGCAGAGCGCCATGGACCATCAGAAGGATAACCATTTCCATGTCATCGAGGCCGAAACGGTTCGACTGGCGCTTGGCCGTCTCAACGGAAATCACCAGGTCACCGAGGAGATGGGGATGGAGGGTCGGAAATTCTCCCTTCCTCATGGGAAAGGCCAGGACATTGGTCGGTTTGTCCCGGCGGAGGTATCGCCGGTTCAACGCTTGGATCTGGAGATCATTGACAAAGAGAAGGCTGAGCTCAGCCTCAAGAAGCCCCAATTCCGTCAATAGCCTTTGGGCCGCCCTTCTTATTTTTCTTAAGTCTAAGGGGATATGTTTTTGCTGATTTCGAATCCAGATCTTCATCATTCCTCTTCTTCGTTGATTCCGGGCCTGTTGAAACGGGATAATCGATTCTCTGGTGAAAGATGGCGGTTAAGATTCGATCAAAACTTTCCTGGATTTTTTGAAGGTCCTTCAGAGTCAACTCACACTCTTCCATCTGTCCATCCAAGAAAATGCTGTTCGTCACCCGTTGGACCAGGCTTTTGATTCGAGAAGGTGTGGGATCGGCCAGGGCGCGGGAGGCGGCCTCTACCGAATCGGCGAGCATGACAATCCCCGCCTCTTTGGTCTGGGGTTTGGGGCCGGGATAGCGAAAGTCCTTCTCATCGATCGATTCCATCTCAGGATTCTCTTTTTCCTTGGCTTTTTGGTAGAAGTAGGAGATCAGACTGGTCCCGTGGTGCTGTAGAATGATGTTACCGATCCGTTCTCCCAGACGATTTTCACGAGCCATCTCCACCCCGTCCTTCACGTGGGAAATGAGGATGAGGCTCGACATCGTCGGAGTGAGATGGTTGTGTTTATTATCTTCCCCTCCCACATTTTCAATGAAGTAGAGGGGTTTTTTCAACTTTCCAATATCGTGGTAGTAAGCGCTGACCCTTGCCAACAAAGGGTTAGCAGCGATGGATTTGGAAGCGGCCTCCACCAGGCTTCCGACAATGATGCTGTGGTGATAGGTGCCGGGGGCCTGAAGAATCAGGTCCTTGAGGATGGGATGGTCCATGTTGGCCAATTCGAGCAGCTTGATATCGGTCGTATAGCCGAAGACACTTTCCACGATGGGAGCGATTCCGAGGACGAGGACCGAAGCCAAGGCACCCCCGAGAAAACCCATCAACAAATCGGAGAGAAGAGTCATTCTAAAAGGATTTCCGGAAAGCAAATTGTAAGCCATGATCATTAAGATATTGATCCCTCCCACGGTGATTCCAGCCTTGATGAGAATGCTCCTCTGCTCGCATCGTGCCACCTTATGGGCACCGATCAGGCTCCCCACAACGGTGAAGATGAAATAGAAGAGTTGATTCCCCATCAGGGCGGCCGAGAAGTAACCGGTCAGAAGGGTGAAGGCGATAGCCACCTCTGAGTTGAGGACGATCCGAACAAGCATGGCCCCCGTGGCGATGGGAAACAAATAGAGGTAAGAAGAAGAAGGGATGGAGAAAAATTCTCCTCCGAGCACATCCGTGCTTAGTTGAAAGAGTTTGAGTAAGGCAATGATCCCAAGCAGAGTGGTAGAGCAAAAAAGGAGGTCTTTTTGAGAAAGGGCGATCTTTCGGATATTTTGCGTGGAGAATTGATAGAGACTGGCCAAGATAAGGAAAGTCAGAAGGCTCATGCCAATCAGGATGGCCACGAGATGGGTTCTCTCCTGCGCCTTCCGGAGGGCTTTGATTTTTAAGAGGTGCTCCTCTTGCACCCGGTCCCCGGGTCTCAGGATGACTTCTCCTCGTTTGACTTGGAGATAAACGGGATTGATCTTTTCTCTCGCCCTTATTTTTCTCTGTTCGGTCTCATTTTTGTTAAAGGTGAGGTTTGGCCTCAGAAAGTGATCGGCCACCTTTAAGATAACGGACGATGATTCTCTCACTAAAGCTGGGGCGAGGGGAATTGCCTGGGCCCGGATCTTCGCCCTTGCCTCCTTCATATCTAAAAAGTTAAACGGAGGGAAGTTCCTTCTCTCCTCACGGGTCTGGATATTTCGGATGGCGATTCCTTTCTCAGCGTCTGAATCGAGAAGTTCTTTATCATTGACGATCCCCTTTTTCAGGATGGGATCGATCAGTTTCAAGACGGCCTCGCCAACGGCCGGCTTGAAGCGCTCTTTTTCTAAACCGTGCCATTCCTTTTGCGTGAGGGGAAGGCTAAGGGAGGTGTCCCACTCCTTTTTTCTGACAGCCTCTTGCCCCGCCCCTTTCGCGCTTTTCTGGAAAGAGGCCGCCAGTGATACAAAGACGGATCGGATTCGCTGGTCCGCATCGTTGAAGACGGACGGATCGTAGTCGTAAACAGAGAGCACAGACCTTTCCGCCTCGGTCCGTTTTTCCTGAGTCAACTTTTCATCCTCGACCAGAAGATCCTGATTGGATTTGATCTCCTTGGTGGCGATGTCTCCCACGTTGTAATCTTTTACACGGAGGGTCAGACTCGGAGAGAGAAGGAGGCTGAGAAGAATAGCCATTCCAACCCCTATAAACCATTTCTGATAGGAAGGCGTTTTGATCCTCTCCAACCAGGAACGGTCTCTCAGGTCATTGGTGGTTTTGAGAAAGGGAAGACCCAGAATGAATTTTTTTATGGATGTTTTTATCATGGGGCGTCAGCGAGCTTCCTTTTGGCGAGTCCGCCTTTCCTCGGCTCTTTCATAAGCCTTGATAATCTCCTGAACGAGGGGATGCCTGACCACATCCTTGTCCGAGAAATAAACGAACGCAATCCCTTCGATTCCTTTAAGGATGCCCTGGATCTCAATCAATCCCGAGGCCCTGTTTTCCGGAAGATCCACCTGGGTGATATCCCCTGTGATGACGGCCTTGGAACTGTAGCCCAATCGCGTCAAAAACATCTTCATCTGTTCCGGTCCCGTATTTTGCGCCTCGTCGAGAATGACGAAGGAATCGTTGAGGGTCCTTCCTCGCATAAAAGCCAAGGGGGCCACTTCGATCACACCCCTCTCCACCAATTTGGAAGCGCGGTCAAAATCCATCATATCGTGTAAGGCATCGTAGAGGGGGCGAAGGTAGGGATTGACCTTCTCAGAGATATCCCCAGGAAGGAATCCCAACCTCTCCCCCGCTTCGACAGCCGGGCGGGTCAAGACGATCCTTTCAACCTCCTGCTTCATGAGACTGGCCACAGCCATGGCCATGGCCAGATAGGTCTTTCCCGTTCCTGCAGGCCCGATGCCGATCACCAGATCGTATTTACGAATGGCGTCAATATAACGCTTCTGAGCCAGGCTCTTGGGTGTGATGGCCCGCTTCCTGGATGAGATGTAAACAGTATCGAGAAAGATATCCTCGAGGTTCACCTTCTGGTCGTCGGAGATCATTCGAATGGCATAATCGACATCGGTTGGGTAAAGGGGGTAGCCTTTTTTCAGGAGGGCGTAAAGGTCGTTAAGAACACGTAGTGAAAGATCGACATCCAACTCTTCCCCATGGATGGAGAGGGCATTACCTTTGGCATTGATCTTCACCCCGATCGTCCTGGCAATGCGTTTTAAATTTTCACTGTGGGCGCCGAAAAGGGCATTGGCCATTTGGAGATCATCAAAGATCACCTTTTCGACGGTTTCCTCTCGTGGAGTCGAGTCTTCGACTTGTCGTTCTTTCAAAAATGAACCTTCACCCCGTGATCCCCTGCCGACCGCAGGCAGCCTGCCTACGCCTGCTTTTTTCTATCAATGTCGGGCAGGAGAAAAGGTAAGCAAAATGGGCTTTCTACTATCAACAAATGATATCACCTTGAACCCCGGATTGCAATATTCGTGACTTTTCCCCCTCACCCATGCCGTCTTCCCATAGGAGACTGCGTCGTAGTCGAATGGAGGTAGGTAAAAACGGGACAAACAGCCGGATTCCAAAGCTTTAGAATACGCACGTTTAAGGTCAGAGGCAATTGTCGTTGCCACAAGAAAGTCTATTTTTTCGTGGTCTTGGAGGCCCTGAGTCTGCTAGGGTATTGCGTCAAGAGTGCCTTTACTTTGATTGTCATTCCGGGCTTGACCCGGAATCCGGTATTTCTGAACTGGATTCCCGCTGGAGTTCACCCCGTACTTGATACGGGGCGGGAATGACGGCTTCGGAACTAATGTAAAGAAGCGTTGGACCCACTATACTAGTTAAAAGGTTGCGCCCTGCCTTCGTCCCGCAAAGCGGGACTTCGCGCAGGCAGGTCTAAAGCTTTCTCAACCGTCTGTCTGTCCCGTTTTTTTAGATTTCTGCCACCTATCCCCGTTACGACACAGTCTCGAGGGAGAGGGGTTAATGAACGGGGTTTGCGCGTTTCACTTCTTCGACAATGGCGGGGATGATTTCTCCGGCGGAGCCTGAGATCAGGTAATCCGATATCTCATGGGTCAAGGGAGTGGCTTCCATATTGATCTCGATAACCGTGGCCCCTCTCTCCTTAGCCGTAATGGGAATGGAGGCTGCGGGATAGACGACCGCAGAGGTTCCGATGGAAAGCACCACACTGCAGGATTGGGATTCTTTCAATGACGAGACCTGTGCCTCCCAGGGAATGGGTTCTCCAAAAAAGACGACATCGGGTTTCAAGAGCGAAGAGCAACGGGAACACCGGGGAGGGAGGTCCGCCACTGTGAGGGAAGCTCCATCGATGGTGGTCGAGCACTTCAGACAGGAGAGCGTCCTGTGACTCCCGTGGAATTCAATCACACGACGGCTTCCAGCGGCTTGGTGAAGGCCGTCCACATTTTGGGTGATGACCGAAGAGAGATAACCCATCCGTTCCAGTTCGGCCAGCCCGATATGGGCCGGGTTAGGTTTCGCTTCCTTGATGATCAAGAACATATCCTTGAGCATCGACCAGATCCGATCGGGATCCGAACGGAAGGCGTCGATATGAGCATATTCCTCGGGATCATATTTTTGCCAGAGGCCTTGAGCCCCCCTAAAATCGGGAATGCCACTCTCTACAGAAATTCCTGCCCCGGTGAAGGCGATCGTCTTTTTTGAATTGAGAATGTCCTTCGCCGCCCTTCGAATTAATTTGTGATCCATAGTTTTTCTCCTTCCCCTCACCCCGCCCCTGCCTACCGGCCCCGGTCCCGACCGTGGGCGGGGCAGGCAGGCTCTCCCCTGGAGGCTGTGTCATAATTTACGAAAAACCACCTCCGTTGCAAGACGGGACAGGCGGTCAGGTGACGCAGCGTTAGAGCGGAAACCTTTTAAGGGTCAGCTACTGAGCTGCAAGTCCCTGAAAAAGTGCATTTGAAACGAGCTCGATTACCCATAACTCTAAATGACCGCATTCTAAAGTTGCAGAGCCTGACTGCCTGTCGTGCCCAAATCTTTCCTTCATCATGATTACGACGCAGTCTCCCGGGGGGAGACGGGAAGGATGATAACCCATTCAAACGAGAATATCTCGATACGCAGGGATAGCTCCTAATCCCTCTGCGTGGGTCACTGCTCTTTTGACGGCCTCGATTAAGACCACTTCTCCAAGAAGTCCGATGGTATTCACGTCGCCTTTCTCCTTCCCGTACGAAATGGCAAAGATCAGATCTCCGTCGAAAGTGGTATGAAGGGGCGAGATCATTTTGGCCAATCCAGAGTGGGCGATCTGGGCAACCTGGTGCAGCTCTTTTTTTGTTAGATGAGCATTGGTGGCGATCACCCCGAGGGTTGTATTAAAAGCATCGGAGTCTGAAGGGGTGATTTTTCCAAACTGTCTACGGGTTACTCCCTTTTTCATCCACTCCGACGAATTGGCCAATCCGGCGCTCTCTTTAGATTTCCTTGCCCCTGCTAAGATTCGATCGGACGCAGGATCCAAGATATCACCGAAGGCGTTGACGACAACGAGGCCTCCCACGATAAGCCCCTTGGGCCCTTGAATACTCGAGGTACCTACACCCCCCTTCATCGCCCGCTCAATTCCAAAAAGTTTTCCCACGGTGGCACCCGTTCCCACCCCCACACTTCCTTCTTCCACTCTTTTTGAGGCATTGAGACAGGCCTGATACCCCATCTCCCGGTCCGGCCTGATGCGGAAATCGCCTATTCCAAAATCAAAAATCACAGCGGTGGGTACGATGGGAATTTTTGTCTTGGTCACATCGAACCCTTTTCCTCTTTCCTCGAGAAAGGCCATCACCCCTCCTGCGGCGTCCAAGCCGAAGGCGCTCCCGCCCGCCAGGAGAATGGCATGAATTTTGTCAACGAGATGGAGGTGGGTAAGGGCGTCGATCTGCCTCGTCCCGGCTGCTGTCCCGCGGAT
Source organism: Thermodesulfobacteriota bacterium (assembly GCA_049684675.1). GTDB lineage: Bacteria > Desulfobacterota > BSN033 > BSN033 > UBA1163 > UBA1163. The sequence goes on from JBAVGF010000032.1 coordinate 7,725, forward strand.
GTCTACGGCTCCAATGGCCCCTTCTTCACAGAGGATGGCGGTGCAGCCGGTCAAGGCCTTGAAGTCGCTCGCATGGCCGACCTTGATTCCCGGAACATCCGTAATGGCATTCACCTTCTTCATTCGGAAGGATATTATCAAAAAGGGAGAAAGGCTGTCAACGATCCAGTTATTCTCACCCTCTACGACCCCCGTAACTCCCTTTTCATCCCCCGTACTAATCAGTCCATACCAATAATTCCCTCCCCCTTCGATGGGGGAGGGCGAGGGTGGGGGTGAACAAGATGAAGACCCTTTGGTCCTCCCTCCCCATCATTTCCTCCCACCGTGGGGAGGGGAGAATTTAAGGGGGGAGCAGAGGGGGGTTATTTGTTTTTATTCGGATCGGGAGTTTGAGAAAGCTGTAATCGGATGTTTCGCGGATAAAAATTGGTTACCGAGATTCCGGGACCTGTATTGATATTTGTCTCAGAGAGAGAAATCTGGTTAATGCCCCTACGAGTATTGGAGAGATCAACCCGAACCCGGATTTGGTCGGGTCTTATGGAAGAGAGAAGTCTTTGCGAGCCCTTGAGGAAGACGTTCACTTCTCTGGGCGGTTCGCCTGCGATGACTAAATTTTGGGGTACGGAGTAGTATTCGATGGGGATGTTAAAACTGACTTCTCCGCGACGGGTGCCGATGACCGACACCCAGAGGAGGCATACCAGGAAGAGAAAGAGGGCTTTTTTCGGAAGGTCCTGAAAGATTTTTTTAGGCCATGCCTTTTCTTTATCCTTTGTGCTTCCCACCGGAGTCAAATCTGCAAGGCTTTCTTTTAACTCTCCTTTTCCTTGTTTTTTTTCAACTTTTCCCTTGGAGGCGAATAGGACTTCTCGTCTCTCTTCTGAAATAATAATGCATTCCCCATCCGAGGTTTCAGTGAGGCCGACCCCCGCCCGATGTCGCGTTCCCCATTCTCTGGGGAGAGAAGTAGATTTGGACAAAGGCAGCAGGGCCGCGGCGTATCGAATGCGGTCTCCCCAGATGATCACCGCGCCGTCATGCAAGGGAGACTGGGGAGCAAAAATGCTGACCAGCAGGTCTTCATTGATCTCTGCATCCAGGGGTATTTTCTCATGGATGAGTTCATCGAGATCATCTCCCTTTTGTAAAACGATCAATCCGCCTATCTTCTTATCGGCCATTTGAAAGGCGGCCTCCACAATCTTATCGATGGCCTTTGAGGTAAGTCTCTCAGATCTTCCGAAGAAAAAGGTGGGGAGGCTGACGTTCCCCAGTACCTCCCGGATCTCTTCCTGGAAGATGACTACCAAAACGATGAGAATCACCGGCCAGAGATACTGGAGTCCCCATACTGAAAGAGGAAGGTCAACCCACCTGGCAAAAATATAGAAAATGGGCAGAGCCAGAATAACGAGGATCATCCGCAAGGCTTTTTTCTTTCTCAACCAGAGGTAAAGGCGATAGAAGATATAGGTGAGGATGAGAATGTCGAGGCCGTCCTGCCAGCGAAGAAGATTAAGAAGATCTTTCATTCGGTTTGACCCAATTATCCCCCTCTCCCCTGGCGGGAAAGGGTCGGGGTGAGGGGGGACATATCATACCCCCAACTGATCACGTTAAATTCATTTTTCAATCATTTTACAAAGCATGTCAAGAAGACAGCAGATTAATTTTTCTTTGATAAAAAAAATTCTTTCGACTATAATGAAGAGGAATTCGGGCCCTATCTTCTTCAACTTCCATTTTTACGGATCGGTTCGAATGATCCAGATCCATTTCCTATGAAAGGAGGAAAAAATTATGTGGATTTTGAGACTGAATATGAGTGACCGGACTTATCGTCTGGAGGAAGTCCCTGAAGCTTACAAGAAACTTGGCGGCCGCGGAATGACGTCTACCCTTGTCCATGATGAGGTTCCCCCTTTGTGTCATGCCCTCGGTCCTAATAACAAGCTCGTGTTTGCGCCTGGAATCGTGACAGGTACAGCGGCTCCTACGTCTTCCCGGGTCTCCGTGGGCGCCAAGTCCCCGCTCACAGGCGGCATCAAGGAATCCAACGCCGGCTCACCGTGGCCACAATATCTTGCCTGGATGCAAATCAAAGCTCTGGTCGTGGAGGGTCAACCGAAGGAAAAAGGCAAGTACTGGACGGCCTACCTGACCTGGGATGCAGGGGCGGGCAAGCCTAAAGTAGAATTCTCCCCTGCTGATAGGTACAAGGGCCAAGACCTGTACGAGGTCTACCCGAAAGTGTTTAAGCGCTTCGGAAAGGGTGTTGCCATTGCCGGCTTCGGTGTAGCCGCGGAATACGGCTATGCCAACTCAGGTATAGTCTTTAATGACCTCGCTAAGCGTCCGAGTCGGTATTCCGGAAGGGGTGGCTTAGGTGCGGTCATGGCAAGCAGGGGGCTGAAGTTTATTGTGCTGGACAGCCAAGGTGCTCCCAAAGTAAGTATCATGGATAAGGCCTTGTTTGACCAGGGTGCCAAGAAGCTGGCCGATGCCCTGCGTACCCATGATGTGACTAAACCCAAGGGTGGCCTGAACACCTATGGTACAGCCGTCCTGATCAATATTCTGAATGAGGCTGGCGGACTGCCCACGCGCAACTTCTCCACCGGCCGATTTGAAGGGGCTGCCAAGATTGCCGGTGAGGCTATTTTTGAGGGGAACAAGAAGCGTCTTGGTAAGGAGCTCTATAATCATGCGTGCAGCCCCGGATGCATCATCCAGTGCTCCAACACCTGGTATAAGCCAGATGGCACTGAGCATACTTCCTGCGTGGAGTACGAGTCCGACTGGGCCTTGGGTGCTGACTGTGGTATTGATAACCTGGACGATATAGCCGAAATGGTCCGCTTGTGCAATGCCTATGGCCTGGATACCATCGAGACGGGCACTACCCTGGCCGTGGCCATGGAGGCTGGCGTGATTCCGTTCGGCGACAGCAAGAAAGCCATCAGACTGGTTAAAGAAATGGGGAAGGGGAGCCCTCTGGGCCGAATCCTCGGTGGCGGTACAGAGTTCACGGGCAAAGCCTACGGCCTGTACCGTGTTCCCACCACGAAAGGTCAGAGCATGCCTGCTTATGAACCACGGGCGGTCAAGGGGATTGGTATTACCTATGCGACGACTACCATGGGCGCCGATCATACCGCTGGCTATACGATTGCTCCCGAAATCATGAGCGTCGGCGGAAAGGTAGATCCCCTTAGTCCTGAAGGTAAGGCTGCCCTGAGCCGGGCGTTCCAGGCAACGACTGCATTTATCGATTCTTCCGGCCACTGCCTGTTCATCGCCTTTGCCATTCTCGACATCCCCAGCGGGTACGAGGGGATGGTCGAGGAATGTAACGGCGTCCTGGGCACCCACTGGAAGCCGGACGACGTGGTCAAGATCGGTTCGGAAATCTTGCGCAAGGAGCGGGCCTTCAATGAGGCGGCGGGGCTTAGCAAGGAACACGACCGTGTGCCCGAGTTCATGAAGTATGAGCCGCTCCCGCCGCACAACCAGGTCTTTGATGTGCCTGATAGTGCGCTGGATTCTGTCTATGCTGAGCTGTAGAGCACGCTTCAACCGGGCAGGGCCATTCACGCCCTGCCCGGTTCTTATCTGCCTTCGAGGGAGTTCACGCCCGCGCACGAAACGACTCAGTTATGGGTTCGAGAGGTTGGTGTCCGATAGCAATGATTCGGCAGGGATGCTTCGAAAGTTTTATCAAGCGGATCGTTAAGATTTTATAGGCCAATATCGCCATTCCGAGGAAGAGGGCCTTTCAAGAACTTCCATCCCAGGCAGATTGCGTTAAGAAGTTTCCGCTATAAAGCTTTCTCAGCACCCCTGCCGAATCGCTGCCACGGATAACTGAGGCATTACTTGCGCACCGATCTTCCTACGTCAGCCGAAGCGCGGAAGCAATGATGGATACGGGGGGGTGGAACCCATCCTGCGCCGATTGTCTGTGTCCGCAGGACATCGTGCGGTGTCCTTGAGGGTGAGATGCGAGTCCGAGTAAAACTTTATGCCTCTTTGAGTCGTTATTACGGCAATGCAGCAGCAGGGGTTCCTTTCGAAATCGAGGTACCCGAAAGCGCTACGATGGTTGACCTGGTAAATTGTCTGAAATTGCCCCGTGAAGAAGTGAAGTTGTTTTTTGTCAAGGGGCGGGCCCGTCCTATCGATTGGCCTCTGGAGCCTGGTGATGAGGTAGGCATTTTTCCGTTGATCGGAGGAGGATGAGGTGGCTGACATCGTTTTGGATGTGTGGCTGTATGGGACGCTGGCAGGCTACGGAGGCAGGGCAGAGAAGGGGAGTTTCGCCAATTTGCAGGTTCACCTTCCTGAAGGGAGCACCGTGGCCGATCTGCTGGCACGCCTAAAGATGCCCGCCGAGCAAAGGGGAATCACTTTCATCAATGGACGGTTGAGTGCCATGCCCGGTCTCCAACCCGACTTAGGTCACATCCTGAAAAACGGCGACCGCGTGGGTTTCTTTGACACCAAGAGTATGTGGCCCTTCCAGTACCGCCACGGTGCGGCATTGACGGACGAGATGGAGCATGCCATGGATTCCGAAAAAGATCACGGTCTTCATCACACGTACAGTAAAGAATAGACGAGCCGCTGCGATGGATGAATTGGCGGCATGATTTTACGAAAAAACTAAGAAAGAGCGAAAGGAGAAAGGCTATGGATTTCAAGTTATCGGAAAGGGAAGAATTGCTTCGGAAGAGCATGCGGGAATTCGCCGAGAAGGAAATTCCTCCTCGGATGGAGGCGATGGAAGAAACAGGAGAGTTTCCTGTTGATCTATTGAAGAAAATGGGAGATGTAGGGATCCTGGGTGTCATTACCCCCCCGGAATATGGGGGAACCGGCATGGGAAATCTCGCTCGCATTATCATTTTAGAAGAGATGGGACGCGTCTGTCCGGCCATCCCTATGGCGCTACAGGTCCATCATATGGCTACCCAAGCCTTAAGCAAATTCGGTAACGAAGAACAGAAGAAAAGGTACTTGCCACCCCTGGCCAAAGGGGAAACGATGGGAGTTGTGGCAGTGACCGATCCTACGGGAG
>JBAVGF010000033.1:0-21155 GCA_049684675.1 Thermodesulfobacteriota bacterium
CAATAATATACTCCAAATCCCGGGGGATGTTAAGAGGAGGGGAAGGGGGAAAAGCGTTTGATTCGATTCGAAGAATATTGTAAGAAGGATTGCTTATGAAGACCTTGAGGCTTCTTTTATTACTCACCTCCCTGTCCGTTTTTTTGGTGGGCTGCGGGAACCTTCTTTATCTCTCCAAGCTGGGATGGCATCAATCCCTGATCACTTTTCACAGTGTCCCGGTTCAAGAGGTTTTAGAGAACGAATGGGTGGGTCATGAAGCCAAAGAGAAGATCCGTTTCATCCAAGAGGTAAAGCGCTACGGTGAGGAGAAGTTGGGTCTCACGAAAACAAAGAGTTATTCAAAATATTTTGAAGTCAAAGGTCCTGTTCTCTATGTCATCACGGCCTCGGAGAAAGATTGTCTTCAGCTTTACCAGTGGAGTTTTCCCATCACCGGTAAGGTGACCTACAAGAGTTTTTTTACAAAAGGCGGTGTTTTAAAGGAAAAACGATCTCTCGAAACGAAGGGGTACGACACGTTTATCCAGGAAGCGGGGGCCTACAGCACGCTGGGATGGTTGACAGACCCCATCTTTTCGTCCATGCTCCGATGGGATGAAGCGACGCTGGCCAATCTCATCCTTCACGAGATGACCCACGCTGCGGTCTATTTTAAAGGCGAGACCGACTTCAATGAGCAGATAGCCACTTTTGTCGGGAATCAGGGAGCCATCGATTTCTTATGCGAGAAGTACGGGAAAGGATCGAAGGAAGTGGCCGAGGCAATCCATGACCGAGAGGATGACCTGCTTTTTTCTGAATGGATTGACCAGGCCTGTCAGCAGTTGTCGAATTTCTATGCCATAGAGATTTCAAGAGATGAGAAATTAAAAGGGAGAGAAGAATTGTTTCGGCGTCTAAAAGAGGACTTTAAGGAAAGGATGGTCTCCCTTAAGACAGGCGGGTACAGAAATTTCGAAAAAGTGGACATCAATAATGCCGTGCTCTTGGCCTATCGCCGATATATCCATCGCCTCGAAAAATTTCAAGTTCTTTATGGGCGGTTTGGAAGGGATACCCGAAGGGTGGTGGATTATTTTAAGACCGTTCAGGCTGCGGGGGATAGGACTGCCTTACAATCTTTTCTCGAATGAGCTTCTTCGGTAAATCTGCCGCCAGCGATCTAAACCCTGAAATGATCAGCGTTCCCGCTTCCCTTCAATGAATTCCTCCACCATGGATTTGGCTTCGCTGTCAGGGATCTGGACCATCGGATGTTTCATCGCATAGGCCGAAATAGAAAGGAGGGGACCTCTGATTCCTCGTTCACGGGCGAGTTGACAACATCGGATGGCGTCAATCGTCATCCCACCGCTATTGGGGGAATCCTCTACGGAAAGTCTCAATTCGAGGTTGAGGGAAACCTCCCCAAACCCTCTTCCCTCCATTCGCAAAAAACAGACCTTGTTGTCATTCTGCCAGGGGACATAATCGGAAGGACCGATGTGGATATTTTCCGGTTCTAGGGGATTACTGAGTTGGGATTGAATCGCTTCGGTCTTGGAGATCCGTTTACTTTTCAAACGATCCCGATTGAGCATATTGAGAAAGTCGGTATTTCCGCCTGTGTTGATCTGGTAGGTCCGGTCCAAGCGTACCCCGCGATCTTCAAACAGTTTTGCTAACGCCCGATGGATGATGGTGGCTCCCATTTGAGATTTGACATCATCCCCAACAATGGGAATGCCTTTCTCTTGAAACCGATTCGCCCATCGAGGATCGGAGGCAATAAAACTGGGCATGCAGTTGATTAAACTGACCCCCGCATTTAAGCAAGCCTCCGCATAGAACCGAGTGGCCTGATCCGAGCCTACGGGAAGATAGTTGAGGAGGATTTCCACCCCGGAATCTTTGAGAACCTTTTCCACATTGGAAGGTTTTTCGTTGGCGACGAGGAAAACGCGATCTTCAGGGTAATTCTTCATATGCCCTGAAACCCCGTCCAGAACCTCTCCCATGGACACCGTCACGGCAGAATCGTTGAGGTTCGGATGAATAGTCTTCGTGCAATTGGGCCTGGCGAAAACGGCTTCTTTGAGGAGTTTCCCCACTTTTCTTCGGTCGATGTCGAACGCCGCACCCACCTCAATATCCCAAGGCTTGTAGCCTCCGATATCGACGTGCATTAAACCAAGGGTTTCAAATTTCGGATTCTTCCGGCTATTTGCCCGGTAAAATTCAATCCCCTGGATCAGGGAGCTGGCGCAGTTTCCGACACCCACGACAGCAATTCGGATCGGCTTTTTCTCCATATCAGCGTTCACCCTTCCTCCGTCATATCCTCATCCCTTCTCAAGCCCATCTTAATTATCGTATTTCATCCCAAATGTCAAGGCTTTCCACAAGTGTTATTCTGTACACAAGCACACAAGATGAATCATTTTTCTTGACTTCTCTGTTTTTATTTGATAATTTCCGCAAGAATTCCTATCCCCGGCGACCAAGATGAAAAAAAGGAAATCCGAATTCCTTCAGCAGCCCGTTCAGCATTTAGACCTCAAAGGAACGAAGAGCCTTCTTGATCTGGTTAAGGCGTTCCAGCACACATCCTTTCAAAGCCGAAATGTTTTTAAATGTTTTGAAGTTTTTCGAAAGATGCTCGATGATCCTGCCTGCATCATCTTTTTGGGGCTGTCCGGGGCGATGATCCCGGGGGGGATGCGCCGGGTGATCCGAGATATGATCGAGATGAAATTGGTGGACGTGATCGTCTCCACCGGTGCTAACATATTTCATGATCTTTTTGAAGGATTTGGATATCGGCATTATGTCGGGTCCGAGGAAGGCGATGACGATGCCCTGCGGAAACATCGTATCGTGCGAGTCTATGATGCCCTGATGGATGACCACGAAATCAATCAAGTGATTCACCTTCTCTCCAGAATTCCGGAAGACTTGGAGGAAAACGTGGTTTCCTCAAGACGATATTTGGAGGTTTTGGGGAGCCACATCCCGGATGAAGGATCCATCCTCAAGACCGCCTCCCGATATGGAGTCCCCGTCTTTATCCCTGCCCTGAGCGATAGTTCCATTGGAATTGGTCTGACATTTCTCCACCTCCAGAAGAAAGTTCCCGCGGAGGGACTCCTGATCGATCAAATTCGGGACAGCTTCGAGATCGCTCAATTGAAGAAAATGGCCTCCGTCACCGGAGCGATCTACATTGGGGGAGGCGTCCCCAAAAATTATATTCAACAGCTGGGACCTGTCAGTGAACTCCTGTTTGAAAAAGAGAGCGGCCATCGCTACGCCTTCCAGATCACCACCGACGATCCGAAATGGGGAGGGCTCTCCGGCTGTACCTTCGAGGAAGCGAAGTCCTGGGGGAAGATTGATAAAGGGTCGAACTATGCCGCCCTCTATATGGACGCCACCGTCGCTCTGCCCTTATTGGTAGGCGCCATCCTTCAGGAAGGAAAGGTCTGTCGGAAAAGAAAGAGACGCCGCTTTGGCTGGGAGGGAGACAGACTGAAATCCGTCAAATTCGTTTAACCCCTTTTGATCTCTTCATTCCATTCTGGGTTAGCCCAAGGCCCCGAAAATCAATCAGTTGAAAAATAAGGCAGTAATGGTTATATTAGATTCGATAAATTACGGGGGAAAAAGGAGTTTGATCTCGATGAAAGATTCTGATTCGAAGGTCCCAGATCAGAAAGAGCTGGAAAAGGAATTAAACGAGTATTTAGGTAAGAAGTACGGAGACCGGATCCGACTGGTCGTACCCATGCTTTTCCCAAAACCCCAGACCGAGGAGGTTTCGAAAGAGGAGAAAGAGCTGGGTGAGGGAAAGAAGAAAATTCATTTTGACCTGAAACCGGAGGAGTTGGAGGCCTTTCTGAATGATTACATCGTTCGGCAGGACGAAGCCAAAGAGATCCTCGCCACCAAAATCTGCACACACTTCAACCGGATCAAGTTCACCGAAATGACGAAGGGGCATAACCGATACGAAGGCGTGGGCCATATCAAGAACAATATCCTGATGATTGGTCCCACCGGTGTGGGGAAGACCTACCTGATCAAGTTGATCGCCAAGAAGATCGGAGTCCCTTTTGTGAAAGGGGATGCGACGAAGTTTAGTGAAACCGGCTATGTCGGCGGCGATGTGGAGGACCTGGTCAGGGATCTCGTTTATGAAGCCAACGGAGACATTGAAACAGGTCAGTACGGAATCATTTACGTGGATGAGGTCGATAAGATCGCCTCCTCGAATAACCTCATTGGGCCGGATGTATCGAGGACGGGGGTTCAACGGGCCCTGCTCAAGCCGATGGAGGAGACGGAGGTGGACCTTAAAGTCCCCCATGACCCGATCTCTCAGCTGGAGGCGATCGAGCATTACCGGAAGACCGGTAAAAGGGAGAAACGGACCGTTAATACCAAGAACATCCTCTTTATCATGAGCGGGGCGTTCGGTGGGCTGGAGGAGCTCATCAAGAAGCGTTTGAATCGAGAAGGCATTGGGTTCGGTGCCGAGATTCGCTCGAAAGACGAACAGGCTGAACATCTCAAGCAGGTGAAGGCAGAGGATCTGATCGCCTACGGATTCGAGTCGGAGTTCATCGGTAGGCTGCCGGTAACCACCGTTTTTGAAAAACTTGAGGTGGATGACCTCTATGCAATTCTGAAAAATCCCAATAATCCTATCATCCTCGGGAAGAAGAAAGATTTCAAATCCTATGGGATTGACATTCAGTTTGAAGACGAAGCCCTTTATGGGCTGGCCGTAAAGGCCTATGAGGAAAAGACCGGTGCGAGAGGACTGGTCAGTGCGGTGGAGAAGGTCCTCATCAAATTTGAAAAGCGACTTCCGTCCACGGATATCCGAAAATTTGTCGTCACCCGGGCTCTGGTGGAAGGTCCGGAACGGGAATTGGAACGATTGCTTCAGGATCCCTCCGACCCGGAGATGTTAGAAAAGTTTGAAAGCCTCCTTACCCGCGAGAAGACGGCCTTGAAAGAGTCCGTCCTGCACAGAGAGGCGGAGTTTAAGAAACGTTATGGAATTGTTTTCCGGGAGGGGAGGATCGACCTGATCGTCAACAGGATGATCGAAAAAGGGTACGATGTCAACACCGTTTCGGAAGAGGTGGTCGAGGTTCAACGACAGGTGGAAGAGTTTGAGAGGGATTTTCAACGACGGACTGGAATTGATCTCGAGTTTAGCGAAGAGGCCATTCACCGGATCACAGAAATCGTCCTGAATGAGGATGGGAAGGGGGCGGGGCTCTTCTCGCGGCTTTCAAAGGATTATGAATATGGCTTCGAGTTGATCCGCGATAAGACGGGTCAAAGAGAGTTTACCGTGACCAGGGAGACGGTCGACGACCCAGAGGGATACCTTAACCGGATGATCCGTGAGATTTACAGGCGACAGTCGGACCCAAGGCTTGAGGATAAGGAATAATGGCAGTCAAGGATTATTATAACGTTCTGGGCGTGGGCAAGAATGCCAGTGGTGAGGAGATCAAGCGGGCTTACCGAAAGTTGGCGATGAAATATCATCCCGACCGAAATCCCAATAAAAAAGAGGCGGAAGAACGTTTTAAAGAGATCAACGAGGCCTATGCCGTCCTGAGCGATAAAGAGAAGCGAAAACAATACGACACCTTTGGTGCCGAAGGGTTTCATCAACGATTTACTCAGGAGGACATCTTCCGGGGATTTGATTTTGATGAGATCTTGTCCAGCCTCTTCGGGGGAAGGGGCAGACGGGAGTTCCGGTCCGGAGGCCGAAGTGGCTTTGATTTTGGAGACCTTTTCGGCAGACAAGGGGGCTACCAGGATATGGGTCGGATGCCTCAGAAGGGAGAGGACGTCGTCTACGAGATGTTTATTTCCTTAGAAGAAGCTGCCTCCGGCGGAGAGAAGAGGATCTCCTTTCAGAAGAATGGAAAGATTGAAGAAATTTCTGTAAAAATCCCAAGAGGGATTCCCTCGGGAAAGAAGCTTAGACTTTCTAAAAAGGGTATGGAAGGGAGAAACGGCGGCCCGCCGGGCGATCTCTATCTCCAAGTTTCTATTAGAGAGCATCCGGTCTTCAGCCGAGAAGGAGACGACCTCATTGTGGAGAAAGAGATTAATTTTTCAGAGGCGGTTCTCGGGACAACCATTGAAGTTCCTACCCTCGAAGGAATGAAAAAAGTCAAAATCCCTCCAGGAACGCAGAGCCATACCAAGATGCGGCTGAAAGGCCTCGGTATGCCGCATTTTCAGGGGGAAGGTAAAGGGGACGAATATGTCAAGGTGATCGTTAAGGTTCCCAAAGGAGTGTCCGAGAAGAGCAGAGAATTGATCCAGGAGCTCGCCAAAGAAGACATCTAAGAAATTTGAGAGTCAAATCTCGAAATTCAAAATTTATAACTCATCATTTTCAATTCCAACTCCTAATTTTTTAGAACCTCGTTGACATTTCTCAGGTTCTGATAGAAAATTGAAAGTGAAATAAATTGCATGGTCAAGGAAAAAGGGGGAAGCTATGGTCGACAAAGTCTATGAAGAAGTTCCCATTGAGAAGTTAAGGTGGCGTTGTGATCCGGAGACGTTGTCCTTCGAGACTACTCAGGCGATCCAGGCGTGCGACGAGATCATCGGTCAGGAGAGGGCCCAAGAGGCGATCCGGTTGGGATTGAACATCCACAGCGTTGGGTACAATATCTTTGTAACGGGCTTGACAGGGACTGGACGTTTCACCACCATCAAATGTCTATTGGAAGAAATGGACGGAACGGACACAAAAGGAAAGATTCCCAATGACCTCTGCTATGTCAATTGCTTCAAGAACTCTGATATGCCCCACATGGTTAGTCTCCCTGCGGGGCAAGGAAATGCTTTCAAAAAAGAGATGGAGACCTTGATCGAGACTCTGAAAAAGAAAATCCCATTAATGTTTGAGAACGAGACCTATCTCAATAAGAAGAAAGAGGTGGTAGAAAAATTTCGGAATAAGCAGGCTGAGATGTTCCGGGAATTTGAAAAGAAGGTGAATAAAGAGGGTTTTGCTCTGGTTCAGATCCAAATGGGCCCTTACTCACGCCCCGGCATCTTCCCCTTAATCGAAGGGAACCCCGTCAACATTGAACAGGTGGAGTCCATGGTGGAGGAGGGTAAGTTCTCTAAAGAGGAGCTCGAAAAGCTTAAAGAAAAGCAAGTTCAGTTGATCAATGAATTGGAGGACATCTTTAAAGAGACGCGGAAGGCAGAGAAAGAGATCAAGGAGGAACTGACCTCGTTGGACAATGAGGTGATCTCTCCAGCAGTCAAAGACTCCATCTCCGATATTAAGGAGAAGTTTGACTACGAGAAGGTTCACCAATATCTGGATGAGGTCCAGGAAGATATTTTAGCCAATCTCGGCCGTTTCAGAGAAAAGGAGGAAACCCCACCGCCTATTCCCGGGTTGGTTATGCCTCAAATGGTTGACTCATTCAGTGAATACCAGGTGAATGTGTTGGTGGACAATTCGGAGACAAAAGGGGCACCCATCATCGTCGAGACGACGCCCAACTACCGAAATCTTTTTGGCACCATTGAGCGGGTAGTCGAGCGAACAGGAATCTGGAAGACCGACTTCCTTCATATCAAGGCGGGGTCCTTTTTAAGGGCCAACGGAGGCTATTTGATCTTTAATGCCCTGGATGCCATCATGGAGACGTGGGTTTGGCCAACATTGAAAAGGACATTGAAGAACCAGGTCATCGAGATTCAGACTTACGACCCCCTATACTTCTTTTCCACTTCTGCCCTCAAACCAGAGCCCATTGATTGCGACACAAAAGTGATCATGATCGGAGATACCCAGATTTACTACCTTCTTTATAGCTTAGACGATGATTTCAAAAAGATTTTCAAAATTAAAGCGGACTTCGATTCGGTGATGAACAAGGACAGTGACAAGATCCAGCAGTATGCTTCCTTTATTCGGAAAATCTGTGATGAGGATAAATTAAGACCCTTCGATAAGGGAGGGATTGCAGCGGTGGTAGAGCATGGAGTGAGAATTACGGGCAGGCAGAAAAAGCTTTCGACCCGCTTCCACCTTATTGCTGACCTGCTGAGAGAAGCCAACTACTGGGCGGAGAAGGACGGAAGCGATGTGATTACTGAAAAACATGTCGATAAGGCGATTGACAAGAGGAATTACCGGGTGAACCTTATTGAGGAGAAGATTCAAGAGATGATCGACGACGGAACCATTCTGATTGACTCCGACGGAATGGTGGTGGGCCAGGTCAATGGCCTCTCCGTCTACAATCTTGGGGATTACATGTTCGGAAAACCCTCCCGGATCACTGCCAAAACTTCCTTGGGCAAGGCGGGCATTATCAATATCGAAAGAGAGGCCGAGATGAGCGGCCCCATTCATAACAAAGGAGTCTATATTCTCGCTGGATATCTGAGGGGAAAATATGCCCAGGATAAGCCGATTACCATGAGCGCCAGCCTCTGTTTTGAGCAGTCCTATAGTGGCGTGGAAGGGGACAGCGCTTCTTCTACGGAAATTTATGCATTGCTTTCAAGCATCTCCGGACTCCCACTCCGGCAAGACATCGCTGTGACCGGTTCGGTCAATCAAAAAGGAGAAATTCAGCCTATCGGCGGTGTGAACGAAAAGATTGAAGGGTTCTTCGAGGTTTGCAAGGCAAAAGGATTGACCGGCAAGCAGGGTGTAATGATTCCTCATCTCAATATCGATGATTTGATGTTGAGGAAGGATGTGGTCGAGGCGGTGAAGGGGCGGAAATTCCATATCTATCCGGTTAAGACCATTGACCAGGGAATTGAGATCCTCACCGGTACGGAAGCCGGCGAGATATTAGAAGAAGGACGTTTTAGGGAGGGGACGGTGAATGACCGGGTAGATAAGAAGCTTAGAGAACTGGGAAAAAAGATCAAGGAATTTGAAGGAGGAGAAGAAGGGGCCAAAGAGGAGAAAAAGAAGAAGAAAGGGAAACCTTCTTGCGATGGATAGAATTGTTCTGGACCAAAAGGTTGATATCGGCAAAGAAGTTGTGATCAAAGGGCCTCCCTTGGAGGCCCTTTGTTTTCAGGGCGGCCGTGTGGGAAGCCTCGTCACCTTGACAGATTCAGAGGGGAGTGACTTCAGAGGGAGAGTCACTCGTCTTTCCGGAACTGTAGGTTCTATTTTCATTTTTGAGGCCTTTCCATCACCCACAGAATCATCTTTGGAAATCAACCTTCTTCAGGCCCTTCCAGAAAAGGAAAGAATGGAGCTGATCATCCAGAAGACGACGGAACTGGGTGTCTCAACCATCATTCCCTTTCAATCGGAGAGATCTATCTCTTTGAAGGAGAGGGATGCAAAACAGAAGAAAGCCCACCGGTGGCAGCAGATCGCTGTGAAGGCTGTCCAACAATCGAGAAGAGCAAAGATGCCCTATGTTGGAGAATGCCGACCGTTGCAAGAGGTCTTGGGGGATTGCAAGGAAGATGGGTTGATGATCGTTCTATGGGAAAAGGAGGGCGAAAATCTTAAAAGTGTCTTGAGACAACATCCCACCCAAAAGATTTATGTGATGGTCGGGCCGGAAGGGGGCTTCACCGGGGAGGAGGTCAAGTTGGCAAAGAAGAAGGGATTCATCCCCGTCAAGTTGGGACAGCGTATTTTGAGGACTGAGACGGCCGCCATCACCATGGTGGGAATTCTCCAGTACGAATTAGGCGACCTGAATTAATAAACAATATAAATGAGGTGCTGAATAGAAGTGTGACCGGCAAGTGCCCCGCAAGCCCCGGCCTGTGGCCGGGAAGCTTCACATATCAACGTCCCTCTCGCTCCCTGTCATCCCGAACCAGGTCGTGAACATATTTTAGGATCTACGATTTCGGGATCTGGTTTTTAGATGTGTAGCGCCGGTATTCCTGCCTGTCATAGACAGGCATTACCGACAAGCTTTGTTTGTGGATACCAAGAACGAAGTGAGAGAAAAGGCCTGGAGCGTCGCGGGAAAAGAGAAGGGATTGTTAAGGAACATTTATATGTAACCAGATTGGCCAAAGGAAATCTAACATCTCCATTCATTGCCTTCACTAATCAAGAGGAATATTTGTCCAAAATCGGTCCATTTTTGACAACATGTCACTTCCTTTTTGGACATGCTTCAATTTAGACCTTTCCCAATGATTTAAATCAGGCCTTAAATTCCGGCAACTTATGAAACTAAAGTGGTAAATTTCCTTCTGGTATAATTTTTGCTCCAGAGTTCAGTAAAATACATCTATGGGAGCAATCCGATGGAGTTAATGGAAAGGAACATTGATTCAGAAAAAAGAAAATATCCGAGATTTAATGTCGATTTGCCAATTAAGTATAGTAGAAGCAGTCTTTTCTCCAAATACGCTCGAGCTGTTAATGCCAGTGAAGGGGGATTGCTTCTCCACCTTCCAGAGGAATTGGGGGTTGGTCAACAACTGGCGTTGAAATTATTTTTTCCTTCTTCTGCTGATTCGAGTATCATTGAGATGGTCGTGCAGGTGGTTTGGATGGACATTCGCCTGAGGAAGGATTGGGCGTGGGATTACCAGACAGGAGTGAGATTTGTAGATATCTCTCGCCAGGATAGGGATGTTTTGAAGAATTTTTTAATGGACCATGCACAACAACCACAATACACTGCCTGACGTGGAATTGAGCGAATCGATTCTATTGTGACTCCAAATGGATTGATCTTCCCGCCCATCGAGAAGACGACCCCCCAAACTGATAATCAGGAATCATCTCACCGAACCAAAAATCTCCGGAATTCCAATCCCAAGAGAAATTTTATCTTCCGACCAGAAATAAAGAAGCCTCGCTATTCTCTGAATAGAAATTGCCTTTTTCGAAGCTTTAAAGTATATTCGTTGTACCAAGAGATACGAAGAATTGGGGAAAAGCCATTCCCCTTTCAAAATCCATTTTACTATGGAGCCAAAGCGCATCACCAGAACTGATAAGTCTGGAAAACCTTTTAAAATAGGGATCAGTTGTGCTGAAGACTTTCCATTTCTTCTAGAGATGTACCGCATGTTCTCTCCTAAACCCGCCTCTCAGGGCCTCCCACCTGAAGACCCTGAAATCTGTCATAACTGGGTGAAGAAGCTTTTCGAAATTGGGGAGAATCTTCTCGCGTGGAGAGGCGATAACGTCATAGGCCACGCTGCACTGATTCCCGACATGAAGGCCAAGTCGGGTGAATTTGTAATCTTTGTCGATCAAAATCACAGAAATCTCGGGATCGGGACAGAGTTGACGCGGTTTACCCTGGAGAAGTTCAAGCAACTCGGGTTCGACTCAGTTTGGCTGACAGTCACCGTAACAAACTTCATAGCTATCAAGCTCTACAAGAAGCTCGGCTTCGAATATTGTGATATGGATAATTATGAGAGGGTGATGACGATCAAATTAAGGCTGACTTAGTCTGGCGGATATTAAAATCCGCTCCTGAGGAAGAGGATAAAAAAGGACGGGAAAACATCTGTCATCCCGCCCTTCTGTGATCATCTCAAAATGCTAGAGTTTAGCTTCTCTTTTTAAGGAACTTGGCGGGGGCCTTTGTAAATTCATCTTTACATGGCGCTCCACAAAAGTAATAGGTTTGCCTTTTATAATTGTAAGATGCCCCCGCGTTGTTCTCATCAATGCTTGAACCGCAAACAAGATCAGTTGCCATAATACTCACCTCCTGTCTGGCAAAATTCTCTTCCTATCAGTTTAAATATGATCACAGTTCATCGAAAAATCAACTAATGTTAAATTACGAAAAGATCTGCCCAGTTAGTGACCGAAATTCGGACAAATAGAGGATATAGCACATTATCGATTAACCATTGACCATTCCTGCAGAACTTTCTTACTCGAAGGATTTCTATCCCTTCAACGATCGAAGCCCTCTTAAACTCGATCGTGGTTATTACCATTTCGGAATGGCATAAAAGCCGGTAGATATGAGGCAGGGATCTCATTCGAAGCGGAATCGCCATACGCCGATCGTGAAGAAAACCAATGCAAATGCGACCAAAGTACCCACCTTGGGTAGCACCTCGAGCAGACCGTACCCTCTCACCAATAAATCCTGATAGGCATCCAAGGCCCAGGCATGGGGTGTTATAAGGCCAACCGTTCGCAGCCAGTCAGGCATGGTGAACCGTGGGACGAAGCAACCGCCGAGAGCGGAAAGGGTGAGCAGAAGAAGAACGGTGAGGCCGCCTATTTGGGCCTCGGTGCGGCCCAGGGCGGCCACAAGTACTCCAAGGCCGGTAGCTGTGGCTGCTGCTGCCAGACTCACGACCACCAACCCTGCCGGTGAATGACCAAGATTCATCTTGAAGAGGAGGCTCGACACTCCCAGCATGATCGCAATCTGGACTATGTTGATCAGGTAGTATGGCATCAGCTTGCCCGCCAACATTACCATACGACCCATAGGTGCCACTAACAGTCGACGGAAGGTCCCCTCTTGTTTTTCTCGCAGAACCGAGACTGCCAGAAGGCTCACAATCCAGAAGATGCCGTAAATAGTATAACCAGGTACATTCTGCTGGAAGACATCTGGTAGCTTTTTCACCCTCATTCCTGGCGGCGAGGTTTGCTCCACAGTGGCAACAGGGGTCTGCCCTTCCATCAGGCCGCCCGACATCGCCCCTTCTGCCCTGGCTCTGAAGTTCTCCCTTTCCTTAGTCGGGGCCTGGGGAGCCAGCGTGTCGAAGACGTAGTCCACCCCCTTGGGGACCATCGCTGTGAAGGCAGTCCGCTCCAGGAGGCCCTGAAGGGTCCCCCGGATGGGCTCTACAAGCTGGCTGGAGGTGGTGGGATCAACAATAAATTCGACTTTCGTCGTTCGACGTTCTCGAATTGCCGGATTTTGCTCCAGTACCGTCGAGAAGTCGGGCGGAAAGATCAGGGCAAGGTTACGTTTGCCTTTGATGATCAGTTGTTCCGCTTTTTGCTGCGTCAAGGGTTGGCCTTGCCATGTAGTCTCAACCGCGAAGGATTTCATCTCACCCAGTTGGCGCAGGACGGCAGCTGCTTGAGTTCCCTTGTCCTGGTTTACGGCGAGGATCAGGATCGGACGGTCCCCTGTGCGGAAAATACCCGATAGGGCGTAGCTCATCACCAAGATGAACATGAACGGCTGCACGAAGATCAGCACGACAGCCCCGCGGTCTTTGAAGAAGACCTTGAGGTCCTTCCAGGTCAGGGCAAAAATTTGTTTCAGCATGCGGCACCTCTTAATCTCGCAGCCTTTTGCCTGTTAAGTGAAGGAAGACGCTTTCCAGATTAGGCTCCAGCATCTGCAGAGAGAGAATGGAGACATTGTGGGCATTGCACAATTCAATCAGTTCTAACAACGCGAGACGGGCGTTACTTGTCTCGATTTTAAGGCGGCAGTCCTCCTGAGTGACCATACTTACATGCGATAGGGCACGAACAGCTGGCAGAAGCGATTCCAGTGCTACCTGGGGGAGGCCCAGGTAAATGACGCCGCCGCCAAGCATGTCGATCAGCCCTTTCGTAGTATCCAGAGCGAGGATACGTCCATGGTCTATAATGGCTACTCGATCACACAGTCGCTCGGCTTCCTCCATATAGTGCGTCGTGTAGACGATGGTCATTCCTTCCGCATTCAACCGCTTTACGTGCTCGAAGATGAAGTTGCGGGATTGGGGGTCCACTCCAACAGTAGGCTCGTCTAAGAAGAGGACGCGAGGCCGGTGGATGAGACCGGCGGCGATGTTGAGACGGCGCTTCATCCCACCGGAGAAGGTTTGCACAGGATCAGCAGATCGGTCGCTCAATCCCACGAGTGCCAATACTGTGGTAACACGTCCTTTGAGCTCCAGTCCTTGCAAGCCATAGATACGGCCGAAGAAAGCCAGGTTGTCCCAGGCACTGAGCGTTGGGTAAAGGGCCAGTTCCTGGGGGACGGAACCAATCAGGCGCTTGACCTGCCTGGCCTCGCGGACTATATCGTAGCCACTAATCGTTACAATCCCTTCGTCAGGAATGAGCAGGGTTGACAGGATTGAAAGAGTGGTCGTCTTTCCTGCTCCGTTCGGCCCCAACAACCCGAAGATTTCCCCCTCCTCGATGGAGAAGCTCACATCCTGGACCGCTACTCGTTCGCCGTACTTCTTGAAGAGACCATTGATACTGATTAAAGGTGATGACATATATTCAACCATTCAACATTATCCGGAGGCTTCACTATCCCTGTTTAATAAATTAAATTGGACGCACAATCCCATGTTTATTATACTTGTTTTAACTCATTTGTAAAAACATAAAATTATGAAGATCCTTCTGATTCAACCGCCCATTCAGGATTTCTATCGAACCTCCATTCGGACGCAGCCGATCGGGCTGGCCTATCTCGCTGCCTCATTAAAAAATCACGGCCACGACGTAGAGATCCTCGATTGTCAGACGGAAAAGAAAAAATCCATACCCATTCCTGCAGAACTTTCCTATCTTAAAGATTTCTATCCTTTTGATGACCGGAGCCCTTTCAAGCTCTATACGGGTTATTACCATTTCGGAATGAGTTACGAGGAGATCAAACAAAGGATTAAAGATTCAAAAGCTGATGTCTTCGGAATTTCTTCTTCCTTTACACCGTATCACGGGGAGGCGCTGGGGATTGCCAGGATCATCAAGCAATGGGATGAGAGAAAGATCGTCGTTATGGGAGGCGCCCATGTCAGTTGCGATCCAAAAGGTGTCCTACAAACCCCTTTTGTAGATTATGCGGTTTTGGGGGAAGGAGAGGTCCGTTTTCCTCAGCTTTTAGAACAGATCAAGAAAGGGAAAGTGAAAAATAATGTAGATATCGATGGGATCGGATATCGGAAAGATGGAGAGATACAGATCAACCCTCTTCAGAATTTCATCCGAGATCTCGATTCCCTTCCTCATCCTGCGAGGGAACTGCTCGATCTGGACCGGTATCCGATGAGAAAGAAACGATCCACGATGATCATTACCAGCAGGGGCTGCCCACATGGATGTGCCTACTGTTCAGCTCATCTTGTGATGGGCACTTCTTTCAGGACTCGAACTCCGGAGGCCATACTCAAAGAGATGATGGAGTGTCAGAAGCAATATGGAATCCGGATCTTCGATATTGAAGACGACAATTTTACCTTTGATCAGCAGCGGGCGAAGCAATTGATGAATCTCATAATCGAGAAGTTTGGAGAAGAGAAGATTGAACTTTCTGCGATGAATGGAATCTCCTTTGCCTCTCTGGATGGAGAACTTCTAAAGTCAATGAAAAGGGCAGGTTTCCACACCATCAATCTTTCCTATGTCAGTACAGATCCCACAACGAAAGAGAGGATGAGAAGACCTAAGACAACAACAGAATTCGATGAAATCTTAGAACAAGCAGAGCGATTTAGCCTTAATGTGACAGCCTATGCCATCCTGGGCATGCCCGGCCAAACCATCGAGGAGATGGTAGATACCTTGATCTATCTGATGGGGAAGAAGGTTCTCATCGGCCCAAGTGTCTATTACCCTACACCCGGGACCCCTCTTTTTGAGAGATGTAAGAAGGCGGGTATCCTTCCCCCTCACCTTGTCCAGTGGCGGTCAAGCGCCTTTCCCATTGAGACGAAAGAATTTAATCGGGTAGATTTATTAACCCTCTTTCATCTGGCAAGGGTCATCAATTTTATCAAAGGAAAGATGGATGAAAAAGAATTGGAGGAGGGGACGACGTGGAAAGAACTCTATCACGTTTTAAAGGAAAAGGTTAGGAGTAAGGTTAAGGAAGACCATGTAACTTGGGTTAATTTGCTTTTGCTGCTTGACAGCGAAAGGTCTTTCTTCAGTCTGACAAAGGATTCTGCAAGGAGGATATTGGTTGAGAAAGAGAAGAGTTCAAAAGGGGTCTTAGATTATTTTTTTGAGAGAGCATGGGAAAAACCCATCCTGAAAAGTCGCGCCTCCATCGTCTGATGAAGTCTCGGTTTGAGTACTTCACCTACGAAGCTTGTATAGGGCAGTTGGCGTAAGGTTGGGGATTACGGGTTGAAAGAGAGTGTAACGACGGAGTTGAGTGAAGAGGCGCAAGATCGATAACCAAATGCAAAATGACTGTTTGAATACAAATAACGTTCATAGCCAAAAAAGTAACCCGTGCGCCTCCTTCAACTCCAACGACTGAAAGTAAACTGCCGCTTAGTATACAGGAACCAATGAATACCCCTGGGCCTGATACCCGATCATAGATATCCATCCATTTCCCACTCTTTTGATCTCTGGTAAGACCGATGCGGGGTCTACATTAAAAACTTTTGCAGCCACGAGACAGATTTCTAAGTTTATTCCATCCTTTGACATTGCTGAAATTGTATTGGCAATCTCATCAAGGGATTTCTGATCTTCAGGGGAAAAACCTTCTCTGTTTTTAGAGATTAACTTTACTGATGGACCAATGAACACAACCACAAAGACCGGGTTCTTCTTCATTGCTGCCAATTCTTTATATGTCTGGTGTATTACATTTAGATTAAACGCAGCACTTTTCGGATTGCTTATCCTTTCGTCAAAAACTGCCTTCGCTGATTTTATGCCCTTCATGGCTTTGTATTCTTCAGCAGAAACAGCGGAAACTGCACAAAGCAATGAAATTGCTATGAATAGATTGAGCAGTGTTATTATTTTCCTTTTCATTATCGTATCCTCCTCTCTCTTATTTTCTTATAGAAGTTTACCCGAACAACGCCTTTGTCTATATTTCACGAACATCCCTAGGCCTCCCCTTCTACTTCCCTACTAATCCTGCCATTCTGTCTGTGGCGACAGCAATGCACTCGACTTCCACCCTAGCGTTTAACCCTAGGCCCGAAGTTCCAAAGGCGCTGCGCGCCGGGAAGTTGCCAACAACGAAATACGTCTGATATACCTCATTGAAGGCCTCCCATTCCTTGATATCTGCAAGCATAACCGTGCACTTCACAACCTGGCTCATCGACAAACCATGAGCCGCCAATGACGTCTTGATGTTCTCCATCACCTGTTTTGCTTCCGCCTTGATTCCACCCGGCACAAGTTCGAGAGTCCCTGGCATATTTCCAATCTGACCGGATAGATAAATCAGGTTGCCAACCCTTACTGCCTCTGAGAAAGGTAGGTTGGCCTTGGCCGGCAAGACTTTGCCCGAGTTGAGAAATTTTGGTCCCATATCACCCACCTCCTTTTAAATATGAGACTAACCTGATGTCTCCTTTGAGCTATAGAAGGCCGCCGTTCGGTGAGTAAATATATAATGTAGGTGAAAATTGACACTTTTCATGACGAATGAATAGCGGATCAGGGGTAAATGCTTTGGGGTCGTAAATACTTTCGGCTCGAATGTTTGTCCTTGACTTTGCCTAGATTTCACGAAAGTTTCCTTATGACCCCGGGCTTTTTCCCCCGGAAAAGAAGAATATCTGCCCGCCACCCTGTTGGTTCCTGATTGGAATATATCTATTTTATAAAAATTGGTCAACCGAAACTTTCAGACAAAACTTGGGAAGGAGGAGGTAATTGGGATCAAATTTTCAAAACCTAACAGGGCGCTGTGACTTAATCGGATTTTTGGACTTTCTTTTACGGCAAGCCCTGTCTCAATCGCGGCTTGGAGTATGCGTAAAAAATATTTTCTGGGAACATGTACGATCGGCTCAGCCAGAAGCAGTGAGCCATTGGGTTTTAAAGATTCACGGATCTCTCTGAAAAATGAGGATTGATCCGGGACTTCATGTGCCATCCAGAATGCCAGAATGAAATCCACCGGCTCATGTTTTCCCAGGGAATTCTGGCTGGCCAGGTGTGCTTCAATTCTTTCAGAAACCCCATTTTTCTTGGCCCGCGACCTTAAGGCCGACAGCATTTTCTCCTGGACGTCGATTGCAATGACATGACCTTTGGGGCCCACGAGTCTTGCCAGAGGGATCGTGAAATAACCCATGCCGGGTCCGATATCAATCACCCGGTCCCCGGGGTGAACATAAGGTCTCAAAATGGCTTCGGGGTTGTGAAGGAGTTTGCGCAATGGGTTGTCGAATGTGAAGCACACCCACCACGGACAAACCACATTTTGTGCTGTAAGTTCTTCAATAATATCTTTCATGATCTTATACTTCTATGCCTCCTGATCCTTTGTTAATTGAATCAGTTCTTTCGAGAGCATCTTTTTTAAAATAACAAAGAGGGCAAGATCTATGTATCCTGGGGACGATTCTTATGTTCTGATTGAAGCTTCCCGCCCACAGGGCGGGGCTTCCTGGCATTGTATAATATCATTCATATTGTACCCCGTAACCCCGGCCTTCAAGGCGGCGCTTGCGGGACACGTTCCGGCCAATAACAAAATTCGATACAAACTATTTTATTGGTCTCGCCATTTTTGTAATCGGTCAACGGTAGACCCTGTATTCTTTTCTTCCAGGGTTTTCTGGATCTCAGAAGGTCCAGTGCTCCCGTCGCATCAGCCCCAGCAGGTTTATGCATGGGATGCCAAGATCACGGCACACGTCGGGTATGTAGTGAGTTCTCTTGGCGCTCTTCTTCTCTGCTGCCGAGGTTTCCTGCGACACCACTGTGCCACCTTTCACCTTGGCAAGCGCTATAACGTAAGCATCGGCTGACTGATGAAGGCTCTTAGGATCCATCAAGTCCGGATATTTGGATTCAATGTTTGCTGCTTCGGCCTGCACCTGTGGATCAAGCGTCACAAAAAGAGCCAGATTCTTTTTCGCCCACGCCCGCAATTCGGGGGTTCCCACAGCGTCGATTTCTTCTTTCACAAGCTCAATGGCAGAGCATTCACCAGCGACAATCAGTCCCTCGATTTTTGCTACCAATGAGATAAAAACATCAGGCGGATAAAACCGTGCCTGCCAATCCATAAACACACTGGTATCGAAAGAGTACATTCTTTTTCCGTTATTCTCCGTCGTCAAAGGCGCCCGCAGGTCCCATCGGCTCCATGCGGAGTTCATTCCGTAGCTTGTCGAAGTGATCGAAGCGCAAATCAAGATATCGGCTCGCCTGGACTGCCGTGATTCGATTCATATCCAGCGCTTCCAGTACCAACTGAACAAAGGACCGGCCGCTTCTTCCGAGCGTCTTGCCTACGGGGGACGCAAAGCCCTTCCGTTTCGGGAATGTGCCGACGTATTGGTTCCATTCTAATTTCCACCGGTTGTAACCTTCCCACGACAGCGCACCGGCGGACCGCAACCGTGTTGCCATCGCCAATGGTGTTATATTGAATTTGCCGGCGAGCGATAGCATCGAGGAAATATCCCATGCATCAGGTGAAACATCCATTCTCTGCAAAATTGAGGAAAGCATTTCCTGAGGAATGAGTGCGGCACAGGCAGCCTCCTCGGCGAATCGTTCGACTTCCAGCCAGCCGGCATCATCGCGGGTCTCACCGAGGGCAGCGCGTTCCTCATTGCCAACCGCAAGCGCAAGGTGAGTAAGCTCATGCAATAGAGTAAAACTCCGTGCGCCGGGAGACGATTCTTTGCTGTTAATACCTATCGCAGGCAATGGGAACTTAAACAACGTGACTCCCCGTGCCTGGGCAAGGCTCACTTTAGGAAACTGAAACACCAGCACGCCTGCTGTTTCGACGGCCTCTCGCCAGCGGCGCCATGCCTGCCAATCGGACGTCCATCCGAGCTGTTCATCCGCGGTAATGCCAAGAGCTTCGCGCAGTCGTGCGCCAACGGCTGCTGTGCTTTCGGACAGATGAGCGGTAAAGTTGAAGTCCTCCACGCGCGCACCCAGTTCTTCACTCAACTCCAGTGCCACTTCCCGTCGCTGCGACATGACCCTCAGGGCAAGCCGGAATTCCGGCGATTCAACGCCCGGCCGGACACCCGGCAGCCGACGGTACTCTGCTGCAAGGGGGGACAGAGTCGGAGGTTCAGGGAGGAAGAAAACACCGAACGGCCGGCGGTAGAACTTGGCAAGATCTTGGGCTTGCCGCACTGTGGGCTTTAAATCACCACGCTCCCAGGCAAGCAGGCGCTCCAGCTTTACATTCAGCCGCTTGGCCACCGGCTCTGGCGGATACCCGCTCTCTTGCCGCGCCCAGGTGAGCACAGTTGGATTGACGAGTGCCGGTGTAGAAGTTCTCATATTTAAATTATACCCAATCTTCAGTACTATCGGCAATTCAAGAAAGAATCAGGATTTGGGATCAGATCTTCACGGGTTGTTGATTGGAATATATCTATTTTATGAAAATTGGTCAACCGAAACTTTCAGAAAGGAATAGTCAAGAAAGTGGGATGTTTGTTCCACCTACCTATACGTAAGTCAAGGAGTGATTCAGGAATAGAAGATTACTGATAGAAGTCATGGATCGCAATAGACCGAAATCCTGTGAGAGTCCCCCCATCCTATGAGTAGAGCGACGGGCAGGAGGCTCTCCAGGGTGCTCCCGGTAGCTACTATTGCATCTTAGCTCGACAGGCCAAACGAGCAGAGCCTATCGGCAGGCAGGCGTTGCAGGAGATACATTCCGCCTTATCTGGTCCCTCCCCGGAGCGCCAGATAATCGGGAGATCTGGCTGACGGATGAGGGGCCTGCACATTGAGACGAAATCTGCCGCCTTTGAAGTCAATACTTCTTCGATTTTACTGAATGACCTGAACCCGCCCACTGCAATGACCGTCGCGTTCGTCTTTTCTTTGAGCGCTTTGGCACCCGGCAAGAAGTAGGCTTCTTGATCCTGAGCCTTGATGCCAGTACGCGACTCGGGAATCATCACAGGAGGCCAGCCCAGCTCCTCCTTCTTGCGGGTCACTGCCTCCCACATGCCTCCGCTGGTCTCGATAGCGGTGAACCCGACCTCCGAGAGCAGTTTTCCCACCCGGAGCACTTCATTGAGGTCTATACCTCCGGGAAGGAAGTCTGTGGTGTTTATTTTGATCAGTATGGGAAAACGATCACCGACCTTCCTTCTGGCGCGCTGATAGATATCCTTGACAACCCTGGTCCGATTTTCAGTCGAACCTCCGTATTGATCCTCACGTTGATTGGTTCGTGGCGACAAAAAGGAACTTAAAAGATAGCCGTGAGCAGCATGTACTTGAGCCCCGTCAA
>JBAVGF010000034.1:0-29071 GCA_049684675.1 Thermodesulfobacteriota bacterium
TCCTCTATAAAGCAATTAAGCGTGAGAGAAAAAATTCTCATTGACTTTTGTTTAAGAAGTTTAATACATTTTAGCGGGAAGGATCTCCAATGAGCCCCCAAAAGTATCTTACGACCGCCAGAGGGAAGAAAGGAAAGGGAAAATCACCATCCAAAGAAGGCATTTTTATAGTCGAGAGAAGAAGACATCCAAGATTTCGCGTCGAGCTTCCTTTGGGTTATTCCATTGAGAGTGTAGAGCGGCATGGGGGTGTTGCGGCCAACGCAAGCAAGAGTGGGCTCCTTGTCTACCTGCCCGAAGCGATCTTCGTCGGGAGTTTATTGAAAATTGAGATTCTTTTTGCAAAAGGATCGGAATTGAATTCGGTCAGTGCGACCGCCAAAGTGGTGTGGTCTGATTTGGCACCGGACGAAATATGCGGGCAGTACAGGTACGGGCTGAAATTTGAATCGTTTCAGGAAGGGGACCTCCGGAAATTGAGAAAGTTACTGATAGAAGCAGATGAAACGCATAGCCGATGAAGAGAGCTATAGGTTTTCTAAAAATCCCTTCCTCTTATTTGTTCCTCTTCTGTAATCAACCCCTTTTCTTTCAGTTCATTGCATTGATTTGTTGCGCCTTCCTTCGCAGGGGCTTCTTCTGCATTCTTTTTCTTATATCGTACCCGATATGAGTTAATTCTTTTCCGCAGTTTTAGTGATCAAGAATGGCTGATCACAGTCATAGTCATAGTTATCTTCCAAATAATATTGGACGAGTGTTTGGTCCGGCACAGGTTCAGTGAAGGTTACAGAGATAGAATGTTTGATTGGATGGTTTTACCTGAGGTGGGGCTATTTAATTCAAAAACAGAGAATCTCTAAGATCCCGTTGCGTCGAGTCGGTCAGTCGACTTCAGCCCTCTTCAGTCAAGGTCTCGAGAATTCCTCGGAGGTAGCCGATGCTTCGGCTGGCTACAGTCTCGGGGTCAGGACTAAAATCAAAGACCTCGACGGAAATATAACCCTTATAATTGTGTTTAATTAAACTTTTCAAAATGGGGACGAACGCCGTCTCCCCAAAGCCAGGTCCTCTTCCGTTGGCATCGTTAACATGGATGTGGCGGAGGTATCCGGAATCCAAGGCGCGGAGAAGAGCTTCCAAGACCGATTTCTCCTGGGCCGATGCACTTCGAGAGTCAAAGACCATTTTGAGGTGGGGGTGCCTTATCTCCCTCACCAATCGGATTCCCTCTGCTACGGTGTTAATGAAGTTGGTGTTCATATGGGCAAGCGGTTCAATACAGTACAGAACATTTCTTTTTTGAGCCGTTTTAAGACATACCTTGAAAGTCTCCTTTGCAAAATTCCACGATTGTTGAAAGTCCCAACCCTCTTGAACCGTCCTTTGGTGTGGAGAGCCGTGAACCAGAATCTTTCCTCCGATGTCAGCACAGAAATGGATGAGCGCTTCGATATATTCCTGGGTTTTGATCCGTATGATCTCGTCGGGATGGTTGATGTAAAGTCCTTCTGGCTTCGCCAGCAGCCAATGAAGGCCAACGATCTCGATCCCGTTGTCTTCGGCGGCATGCCGGATGGCCTTTCGTTGCTTCGTAGGGATTTCAGTAACCGAGTCCGCCAGCGTGTAAGGAGCGATTTCAACCCCGTTGTACCCCAATTGGGCGGCATACTCAAAGACTCTGTCGATCGCCCATCCCTGGAAGAGCTCATTACAGATCGAAACCTTAACCGCACTCTTCTTATTCATTTTTCGTTGGTCTCCCTTCCTCTTCTCCATTCAATAATGGATAACTCAATTTTGCTTCTTTTTCCCAAAAAAAGCTTGAGTGTTTTTCAATATTTCTTCAGGGGGGCTCCCCATGAATAAATTATATTCTCGAATTCTCTTAGCTGTCAATTTTCGATTATCTTGACATTTCCTCCCCATCCTCATAATAATTGATCAAACGAGAGGGAAGGACACGAAATGATCAGAGAAGGAGTCGCCAAAGCCTTTAAGGAACTTTTGAATATTGAGGAGGTGCCCTTCAATGTGCCCCCTCAGCGGGAGTGGGGGGATTTTTCCAGTGCCGTCTGTCTGTCCATGGCAAGGCAGAGAAGGGAATCTCCAATGAAAATAGCTCAGGAAATGGTTGAGCGGTTGAAATCCAAACCTCCACCTTATATTCAAGATATAGGCGTTTCTCCTCCCGGGTACCTCAACTTCAAGGTGGATTGGCCAGCATTGGCTCAAGACCTCATCCCTCTAATCCTTCAGGAAGGAGAATTTTTTGGAAAACCCGGGTCGCAACCGAAGAAAAAGGTCTTTATTGAACACACAAGTGTGAATCCGAACAAGGCGATGCATATCGGTCACCTCAGGAATTCGGTTTTGGGAGACACGGTCGCCAGAGTTCTCGAATGGCTCGGTTTTTCAACAGAGGTTTGCAATTACATCGATGATACGGGTCTTCAGGTGGTTGACGTGGTGACGGCCCTCCTTTATCTGAACCCTCCATCCTACGCGGAGGGGTCTGACTTTAAAGATATCTGGGCAAAAGTCCCAGAAGAGCAACCCTTCGATTATTTCTGTTGGGATCTTTATGCCCATTTCCAGAATGAACTTGAGAGGAACTCTTTCCTCATCGAAAGAAGGGGGGAGGTTCTCCGCCAGATCGAAGGCGGGACCCATCCTGTTGCGAGTTTTGCCAAAGAATTAGCCGTAAAGATTGTCCAATCTCATCTGGAGACCGTGGCTCAGCTCTCCGTCTTCTACGACCTTCTCAACTGGGAGTCAGATATCATCGCTCGGGGATTCTGGGAGGCTACGTTCGAACTTTTGAAAGAGAAGGGGGCCATTCGACTTGAAACAGAGGGCCCGAACGAAGGATGCTGGGTGGTTCCTATGGGGGGCATTGTCGAGACGGCCGAAGGGATGAAGAGCTTGGATAAGATCCTGGTTCGTTCAAACGGGAGTGTGACGTACACAGGGAAAGATGTGGCTTACCAGCTCTGGAAGTTTGGGCTTCTCAAGAGGGATTTTTTATACAAACGCTGGGGCCCCCAAGCCAACGGAGAGGTGCTCTGGACGACGGCCAAAGAGGGTGAAGAGGGGAAAAGCCTTGCGAAACGGTTCGGCCACGCAGAAACGGTCATCAATGTGATTGATACCCGACAGAGTTATCCCCAGCAAGTAGTCGTTGAATGCCTTCGCCAGATGGGGTTCGAGAGAGAGGCGAATGAGTCCATCCATCTGGCCTATGAAGTGGTCAACCTTTCTCCACAGGCAGCCCGCCTTCTGGGGATGGAGGAGACAGAGGAAAAAAAGGCTTACGCCATGTCGGGCCGCTCCGGGACAGGAGTGAAGGCAAAGGATTTTATCCGGATGGCGAAACAGAAAGTAATCGAGAAGGCAGATCTTCCCCTGGAAGAAAGTGTTGCCTCTGCTTTAGCCTCAGCAGCCATCCGGTACTATTTGCTGAAATTCACATTGGAGAGTCAGATTGTCTTCGATTTCGACGATGCCTTGAAGACGACGGGGGATACGGGAGTCTATTTAGAATATGCCCATGCCCGGGCATGCAGCATCCTGAGAAAAGCCAAAGAGCAGAAGATCGATTCCCGATGGAACAGGGATTGCATTCCCAAGCAATTAACCAAGACGGAAAGAGGGCTTCTCGATGGCCTGTCTCGCTTCTCTTCGAGCATGGCTAAGACCGGCAAAACGTTGAGGGTCTCTCAATTGACAGAATATGCCTTTGATCTGGCAACCTCCTTTACTGATTTTTACGAGCATCCTGATCCGGGGGCCGATGCCCAGACCCCATTTATTCATCTTCAAGATCAGGGGATTCGAACCTTCCGTCTCTCTTTGGTCAAGGGATTCCAGAGAGTGATGGGGAATATGCTTAACTTGATGGGCATGCCCGCTTTAGAGAAGATATAAGTTTGGAGTTCAGAGTAGGGAGTTCGGAGATATTAAATATTAAACCCCGAACTCCGAGCTAATTTACTCCAAACTCTATGGAGAGTGAACGCCATGATCCGAAGAGAAAGGACCTTGCCAAGAGGATGGTATCCCGTTGAAGGAAAGGAATGTCAGAAAGAGATCGAATCCTATTTGGAGGGATGGGCACCTTCTCAGCTTCAATTAACGAAGGGATTGGGTGGAATTGTTCCCCATGCAGGTTGGTATTTTTCCGGAAGGCTTGCTGCAAGGGTCTTCTATACATTGAAATTGAACAGCAAGGTTGACGTTGTTGTCCTTTACGGGGGCCATCTTACCACTGAAGACCTTCCCCGAATTGTGACCGAAGAGGCCTGTGAGACGCCTTTCGGTGATATGGAGATTCATACAAGCTTTGCAAAAAACCTGCTGAAGAGCATTGAGATGATAAAGGAGAGTCCGACCAGCGCAGACAATACCATTGAGGTTCAACTGACTATGGTGAAATATTTTTTTCCAGACGCAAAACTTGTTGCCGTCCGGTCTCCTTTATCCCTTAAGGCAGAAACCTTGGGAAAAGAAGTTGCTCGCATCGCGAGAAGAGATGGAATTTCTATCATTGCGATTGGATCCACTGATTTAACTCACTATGGGCCTAATTACGGGTTTTTAAGGAAAGGGGTCGGACCGGCTTCTGTGGAGTGGGTGAAGAAGGAAAATGACAAGGGGTTTATTGACCGGGCATTGAGGATGGATGCAGAGGGCCTCCTGAAGCACGCCATGGAAAACGATAGCGCCTGTAGTGCAGGGGCAGCCCTCTCTGCCATGGCTACGTGCAAAGCCCTCGGTTCAGAAAAAGGAATACTCCTCGACTACTACACGAGTTACGATATTATGCCGGACGATAGTTTTGTAGGATACGCAGGGATTTTGTATTAGCCTGACCGCCCCCAATCGATATCTATTTTCCTATTCCGGTCTCACAGAAATATTTCATCAGACGGTTGACAACCGTCTGGTTTTTTTGAGATAGTATAGTTCCCGGCCGGGAAACCATCCGGCGAGGAGGAAGAGAGATATGGATTTCGATTTGACCGAAGAGCAGAAAGGGATTCAGAAGGCTGCTGAGGAATTTGCCAAGGGAGAATTTGATAAAGAGGTCATTTTAGGGCTTGAGAAGAATCATCAATATCCTTTCGCCATCCTGAAGAAGGCCTGTCAGCTTGGATTTATCGGGATTCATTACCCGGAGGCCTATGGTGGGCAGGGATACGGAATTCTTGAAAACGCCTTAATCGTCGAAGCCTTCTGCAGAAGGGATTCAGGGGTTGGCGTTTGCCTGAGCATTGCCAACTTCTCCTCGGAGATCATTCTGAGATTTGGAAACGGGGCCCAGAAGAAAAAATATCTGGTCCCGATCACAATGGGGGAGGCGATCTCTGCTGGAGCTTTTACCGAACCGGATCATGGAAGTGATATCACTGAGGTCAGGACAACCGCCGTCAAAGATGGGAATGGGTATCTGATCAATGGGGTGAAGACCTTCATCTCCAATGGGGCCATTGCCAATTTTGTGATTGTCCTTTGCCAGAGCGATTCCCAGGCCAAGCCAGGCTACCGAGGCATGTCCACCTTGATTGTTGAAAAGGGAAGCAAAGGATTTGAAGTGAGTGACCTCGGAGAGAAGATGGGTATCAAGATGACCTCCACAACGGAGATGTCTTTTGACCAGGTCCGGGTTCCCGAAGAGAATCTCATCGGAAATCTCAACAGAGGTTTCTATCAGGTGATCGAATTCTTTGATGAAAGCAGAGTGATGGTAGCGGCTCAGGCATTAGGGATTGCTCAGGGGGCTTTTGACCGGGCAATTGATTATGCTAAAAAAAGGGAACAGTTTGGCCAGAAAATAGCAGAGTTTCAGGTGACGCAACACAAATTGGCAGATATGGCGACGATGATTGAAGCGGCCAGATGCTTGGTCTATAAGGCCGGCTGGAATTTTGACCAGGGAAGGATCGAGCCGAAATGGACGTCCATGGCCAAGATGTATGCGGGAAGGGTGGCTGTGGAAGTGGCACAGGAGGCTATTCAGATCCATGGCGGCTATGGTTATATGTTGGAATACGAAGTCGAACGGTTCTATCGGGATGCGAGGATTACCGAGATTTATGAAGGCACAAGAGAAATTCAGAAAAATACGATTGCAGCCGCTGTGATTGGAAAGAGAGGGTAGATGGGAATATGAAAAAGGTAGCCATCATCGGAATTGGTCATGGGAAGTTTGGAGTGAGATCGGATGCCTCCCTTCGAGAACTGGCCTTTGAGGCCGTGAAAGCATGCCTTGATGACGCAGGTGTGGGTCTAAAAGAAGTGGAAAGCATGGTCACAGGTATTGCGGGAGATGAATTCGCCATCGCCCTGCAGCCCTCTGCCCAGGTTCACGACTATATCGGTTTTCACCCGAAACCCAATTTCCGCGTGGAAGGAGCCTGTGCCACAGGGAGCATGGCTTTGAGAACGGGTTGGATGAATGTCGCTTCGGGCCTGGCCGACCTCGTTCTGGTCGTGGGCGTGGAGAAGATGACCGAAGTCCCCACCAGCCTGGCGACAGACATCATGGGCAGAGGAGGGGACGCTACCTGGGAATATCCTTTTGGTACAACCTTCCCCGGTTACTATGCGATGATTGCGAATGCCCATATGGCTGAATTTGGTACGACGGAAGAGCAGCTCGCCATGGTCGCCGTGAAAAATCATTACTATGGAAGCCTTAACCCCTATGCCCATATGCAGAAACCGATTACCCTGGACAAGGCCTTGGCTTCATTTACTGTGGCCCATCCATTGAAACTTTTCGATTGCAGTCTCATTACGGATGGGGCTGCCGCGGTGCTTCTCGCTTCTGAAGAGAAAGCAAAGGCCCTATCCAAAAAACCCGTTTGGGTCGCAGGACTTGGTCTTGCCACCGATACGATGAGGATCGGTGACCGAAAAAGCTTAACCTCAATCCTTTCAAGCCGTGAGGCCGCCAAGACGGCTTACCGGATGGCAGGCGTGGGACCGTCCAATATCAATGTTGCAACGGTCCATGACTGTTTTACCATTGCGGAGATTGTGGCTTATGAGGACCTTGGTTTCTGTGAAAAAGGGGAAGGCGGGAAATTGATCCAGGAAAAGGAGACTTATGCAGGGGGGAAGATCCCGGTCAATGTGGACGGGGGATTGAAATCGAAAGGCCATCCTCTCGGGGCCACCGGGGTTTCTATGGCCATTGAGATTACGAAACAGTTGAGAGGGGAGGCGGGTGAGAGACAGGTGAAAAACGCAGAGACCGGGCTTACCCATAATGTCGGAGGAACCGGACAGGTGGTCGCTGTTCATATTTTCAGGAGGGAGTAGAATGGATTTCAAGAATTTCTCCTTAGCCATCTCACAGACAAAAGTGGCTCGATTTGCGGAGGACCTTGCAGCAGGAAAGATTATGTCAACGATCTGTAGGAAATGCGGTAAGAAATATTATCCGCCGCAGGCTGATTGTTCAGAATGCATGTCCAGCGATATGGAGTGGAAAGAGTTGAAGGGCGAGGGAAGGCTCGTCACCTATACAAAGATTTATGTTGCACCCGATCATTTTGCGGTGCGCCCGCCTCTCATGCCTTTCTCAAGTGTTGCATTCGAACCCTGTCCCATTGGGCTCTTGGAGGTGGAGGGTGGATTGAGGGTGATGGGCTGGATCCCAAAGGTGGATCTGAAAAAAATTAGAGTTGGGACGAAGATGAGGGCCTCCCCACAGGTACTTCCCGACGGCAAGATCACAATCATTCTGGAGCCGGCTTAAAAAATTTCAGATTTTACTAGATTCTGCTGAATGTTTCAGGAGGGAATGGAATTCTTTACTCTTAACGGAGAAGACACATCAGCTTCTTGCCCTCAAGAGGCGGCATCTGAAGGATCACTTCTTTCCCACAGGCCGCACAGTTAGTTTTGTAATATTCTGAGTGGCTTGGCCGGTGAGCGTTTGAAGCCCAGATTCCCCTTGCCTTCTTCTTTGAATCGTGCTTCCCTCGTTGAGCCCGCCTCCGGAGAAGCCGATGACTTTTCGTGGTAAGGCACCTTATAATACGCAGCCGCCGGAGTTGGCGGCGGATAAGTGTGTTGCGGCACGTAACCCTCCGCGGTTTTAGCAAAAGAGGGTTTGCTCCAGCGGGCCCTTTACTCTTTGGACTTCACAAAGAACTATTCAAATGTTACTGTTTAGACGTTTTGTGTAGATTCTAATAACGGCCTCTGCCGCCATAATTGGATCTTCCCCCTCGACCCCCTTGACCTCCGGATCCTCCCCGGTTCGGGCGAGGGCGAGCCTCATTCACATTCATCTGGCGACCCAGAAGTTCTTTTCCATTCAGGTTCGCAATCGCCGTGCGAGCCTCATTTTGATCAGGCATTTCGACGAAACCAAACCCTCGGGGTTGGCCACTATACTTATCTCTAACGATAGTAGCCGAGCTGACCTGCCCGAAGGCTTCGAAGGCCGTTTGGAGATTTTCTTCTTTCACGTCAAATGATAGATTCCCCACATAAATGTTCATCGTCTCTCTCCTTTTCAATATTCGACAAAACTCTTCAATTTCTCCGCTCGACTGGGGTGTTTTAGCTTCCTTAGGGCCTTCTCCTCAATCTGCCGGATCCGCTCCCGTGTTACGTTAAAGTCCTGTCCCACCTCCTCAAGAGTATGGTCGTGTTTCTCCCCGATCCCAAACCGCATCCTTAGAATTTTTTCTTCCCGCTTATCCAGGGTTGAGAGTACGGTCTGAGTCTGTTTCGCCAGATTGGAAATGATGGCGGCCTCCTGAGGGGAAAGGGATCCCTTATCCTCGATAAAATCCTCGAGGCGGCCGTCCTCCTCCTCGCCGATTGGGGTCTCAAGGGAAATGGTTTTTTTACTGACCTTTAGAATCTTCTGAACGTGATGAAGGGGGACTCCCATTCTTTCGGCGATCTCCTCCAGGGTGGGTTCCCTTCCCATCTGCTGAACAAGGGATCGAGAGGTCCGGTTCAGCTTGTTGATGATCTCGATCATATGGACTGGGATGCGTATGGTCCGGGCTTGATCCGCGATGGCGCGCGAGATGGCCTGACGAACCCACCACGTCGCATAGGTGCCAAACTTATAACCCCTTTGGTATTCGAACTTTTCCACTGCCCTCATTAACCCAATATTCCCCTCTTGAATCAAATCCAGAAATTGGAGCCCTCGATTCAAATATCTCTTGGCAATGGAGATGACTAATCTGAGATTGGCTTTGATCAGTTCAGCCTTCGCCTCCTTGATCCTGGTCTCTCCTTTCTCTATGGCTCTCAGCGCCTCCTTGAGCCGCCGCGAAGAAAGACCACAATCCGCCTCCATCCTCGTTATTCTGCGTTTGGAATTTCGGAAAGCCTTGTCCATCTCCTCCATATCTTTTCGCTTGAGGTTGCCCTTCTTCATCTTCGGAGTCTTCTTATCACCTTGGGTTGCAATCCCCAGGGCTGCCCCGATTTTCTTAACTTCTTGCCCGGCCCTTTCCATTTGAACGTCGAACTGCTTCAGCTTCTGAATGATCTTACTGACCTGTTCCCCTCTTAAGTTGATTCGTTCAAAAGCTTCGAGTATTTCAGTCTGCTTCTTAACGATCTCACCTTCCACTCTTTTTTTGGAGGATTCCTTTTTCATACCCCTCAACTTCTTTTGAAGAAGTTGAATCTTATTTGCTCCCTTCCGGATTTTATCGACGAGGCGGAGAACCCTTGTTTCTTGAAGCCTTTTTACTTTAGGCGTCATCTCCTCGTCATCGATCTCATTGGTGACCTCACTGATTTTGGTCTTTCCCGTCCGGAGGGCCTTTCCAAGGTTGACGATCTCCCTGATCGAAATGGGACATCTGAGAACCGCACTGAGGACATCCTGTTGTCCGCTTTCGATCCTCTTGGCCACTTCGACCTCCCCCTCTCGAGTCAAGAGTGGAAAGGATCCCATCTCCTTCAGGTAGATCCGAACCGGATCGATGATTTTTCCAGGAATACTCGCATACCCAATCTCGACAGTTTCTTCCTCATCCGTTGTTTGGGTATTTTCATTCTCTGTATCGACTACTGGCAATTCGACGAATAGATCCATGTCCAACTCATCGGACAGGACAATGGGATCTTCGGTTGGCTCAAATAGGTAGGATTTTTCTGGCCCCTGTTCTTCCAAGCTTCGCTCCTTTTTCCAATTTCCTCGCATCGGATTTATTTCCGCAAAATACGCTGAAGGGTTGCGGCAGGAGAGGAGGGACATCAGCGCTTAACAAAAAAGCCACAAAGAAGTGTTCGGAATTCTTTGTGGTTATCCCCGCGTTGGAACGATCATTAGCTCTCCGCGACAAACATTTGAGCCTACTATACACTATCGTCCTCCGAATAGCAAGGCAATTCGTACTTTCAATTTTTGTTGACAGCGTGTTCCTGATTTAATACACTCGTATTGAGAATAAGACCGCGTGTCATTAAATTTCAAGCATGTAAGGGAAGGTATGACGTCATTTTTGTTCGGTGACCCATGTACGGGAGTCCCAGATCGGTGTCGTTGTCCGTCCCGATATCGCACGCTCCTTAGGAGAATGGCTGATTCAGAAAGCCAATGAAGCCGCTTCAGGCGTTGCAGAAGGAAGTGAGGGCCGTGGCTAACGAAGGTCCATTGTGCAAAAGCGGGGTGGCCCTAACCGACAAGGCAGGGAAAACGGTTTAGAGATGAATGCCGACCGGGCTCTGCATGGCAAGGGAGGTAAAATGCCTGAAGAAGAAGGAAAAGTTAAATGGTATTTGAGACCGGTCAGCGTGGTTCTGCTCTTATTTTTGGTATTGGGCCCCTTTGGTCTCCCGCTGCTTTACAAGAGCCCTAAATTTAGCCGAACATTAAAAGTAATATTGACCATTGCTGTGATCGTTTACACATCCTATCTTATCTTCGCATCGTTGGAAATCGGGAGAGAACTTTATAGAAGGATGGAAGAATTACAGGATATGCTAAAATAAAAATGACATACCTTTTAGAATTTTTATATTTACTAATCTATTCCATTGCTTATAAGCGCCTATGTTTTAGGCAAAATGGTGAAAACAGCCTCTTTCAAGCGAAAGATAATCTATTTCCACAATGATTCGACATCCCTTTGTGGATTGCTCAGAAAAAGCGTTCCAGAGCCAATTTTTGAAGGGAGATACGATGAGAAACGGAGAGAAAGATTCTACATCCCGTTATAAGGCGGGGGACTTTGAAAAGAGAAAACATCCGAGGTGTAAAGTTGATCTGCCGGTAGAATATAGGCGAAGGGACTTAGTCGTCAAGTATGATCGTGTGGTCAATGCCAGTGAGAGCGGGTTAATGACCTATTTGTCCGAGCAGGTGGAGGTGGGCCAACATCTGAGGATAAGGCTTTTTTTCCCTCTCAGTTCCGAACTAAGTGTTATCGAAATGGTGACACAGGTCGTTTGGATGGAAAGTCACCCAGGGAAGCATTGGGGAGATCATCGCACTGGTGTAAGGTTCATCGAGATCTCTCCCGATGACCTCTGTAATCTAAAGAACTATCTGGGGAGTCTTTCGCGATAAATTCATCGTGCCCGATAGCAGGAAAGCTTGGAAACCCGGGAAGGATGCAGGAAATGAATAGATGGGTAGCCCAGGAAATCGGTCGGAGGGCATTTCTCTTTGATCCAGACAGAATGTTGGTAGGAATGTAGCCACCGGGATCATCATTCTGGGGAGATTTTAGATGGGTGATCGGCGGAAGGTCTCAAAAAGGGGCCGGGAAACTTTCACAGGGTTAGTTCCAGGTAAGTAAATATTCACTGAAGCGGAGTCGGGGGAGATGGGCAGGGGTAATCCAGGAGACGGAGAGAAAAAGGAGGGTAATCTGAATGAAGTCATTGGCGGGGAAGGCAGGAGTTATCTGTGTGATTATGGGGCTTGCTCTCTTTGGCTATTCGGAGGTACGGGGAGAGGATTGGAAGCTATTCAAGAAAACGGAAGATGCTAAATTCTATTATGATAGGAAGGATATAACCCGTTCCCCCCAAAAATTGGTCGGCGTGTGGGTAAAACAGGTCTATACGAAAAAGGGGAAAATGGATATGATAAACCTGGTTGGGCCACGGTATGAGCATTTGAGCTACTCAATCAACTCGTTAGAATTCGATTGTGGGGCAAAAATGGTGCACTTTTTATCAATGGCCTACTATTCCAAGAGTGGAGATGTCTTGGACCTAGAAGATTCCACTGAAAAACGGGAGTCGATTAATCCAAACTCGATGTTTGACGCTTTGTATAATAAGGTATGTAAATAGAAGTCGTGCAGAAAGATTGGCAGTTTTTATCGGTTTGTGATAAATAGAACTCCAAGATGGGCGATTAGCTCAGATGGATAGAGCGTTGGTCTCCGGAACCAAAGGCCGTGGGTTCAACTCCCGCATCGCCCGCCAATCCTGTTGATATGAAAGGTATGCGGTCAATGAAAAAATGGATCGGTCCTCTCGTATCCTTATTTCTGGTCCTTGCCTTAGGGATAGGTTTGTTTTGCGATTCCTTTCCCATTCTGAAGAAGACGCTGCCCAAAGAAACAAGATTAGAACCCTACCGGCTCGTCCCCATCCAGGATGATAAGGAGAAAGGAGAGGCCGACCCTCACATGCTTCAGGTTTTGAAAGAGATACAAAAAAAATTAGATGGGTGGCTAAAATCGCTTAATGAAAGGATTGAAAGCCAGGATGTCAGCCGTTTTGAGGTAAGGTTCTTAGAGATTCTTAGAAATATCTTGGAATGGGTGAAAGAGAAGGTGGATGCAAAGATCGAATCTTCTGAGAAGGAAAAACCAACAAAGAAGCCGACAAGAGGGTTATTCCAAGAGACTGATCGACAAATTCTACCATTGTCTAAAATGGGATGAAAGAAGAGAAGGTATTTATTCCATCTAAGGGGATTCAACTGGAAGGCCTCTTGAGTATTCAAGAGGCTTCTTCTTTTAGAGGTGGAGCTATCCTCTGCCATCCTCATCCACAGTATGGCGGAGACATGGACCACCCCGTCATTACGGCTTCTGTGGAGGCTGCCTCCCAAGAAGGGTTTTCCACACTCCGCTTCAACTTCCGAGGCGTGGGTGATAGCCAAGGATCTTATGGAGAGGGGATCGCGGAGAGAGAGGATGTGAAGGCTGTGGCCGACTACTTCTGTCCAAGACTGAAGGACGGCCATCTGCCGCTTATGTTGGTAGGATACTCTTTTGGAGCGTGGGTAGGCATCCCCGTTGCCGTCGAGGATGAAAGATTCAAGGGGATAGTGGCCATTGCTCCACCCCTTGGGATTTATGATTTTGGATTTCTCAAAGGATGCAAAAAAAATAAGCTTTTCATCGCAGGAGACCGGGATTCTTTCTGTCCGCCCTCTCTGTTGGAGAAATGGTATCAACAACTCGACGAACCCAAAACTTTGGCTGTTATTCCGGGAGCAGATCATTTCTTTCTTTTCCACACCCATCTCCTCATCCAGCCCCTGAGAGAGTTTTTTGAAACTTTTTAGGGTTCAAGGATTAAAGGGTTCACGGGTGTTCAAGTGTTTGCTCTTTTTAAATGTCTTTGCGTCGCAGCGTCCTTGCGTTTTAGTGTCTTAATGACCTAAGGTCTGTATCATTTTGCTTATTCGCTCGAACCCCAGAACCCTCGACCCCTGGCCCTAGAATTTTTTCAATTGCCCAGCCGAATCGATAGAATAAGAACCGAAGCGGATAGGTTTGAAGCGCCTCTTCCATTGTCTCCCTGATCGTTTTGTCGTCTCCGGCATAGGCCAAAAAGAAGCGCCAGCGGTCTGTCCAAGTAATGGGTAGCCCAAGACGCTTCCACTTTTCTACAGACCGGTTAAGGCGGAAGAGATTCTTTATCCTTTTGCGGATAGAAAGATTCGACTTCCGGTAAGAGCGATCAAAGTCAATAAGCAGAAGTTGGTCTCCTGCTACCAGAATGTTCTTAAGCTGAAGATCGCTATGAAAAAATCCAGCCTTGTGAAATTGTCGAATGAGAAGGCCGGCGGATCGAATCGTTTTTCTCTTCAAGGAAAGACTTTCACGGGAAGGATGTGCGCCGAATTCATTAAAATATTGGATCAGATCTATGGCCTGAGGGACTTCTAAAGAAAGAAAGTAGGCCTGATAGAAAGGATACAAAATGCGGTGATGGATCGCGCCGATGGGAGGGATCGTAGGAATTCCACAGGATCGGATTTCTTCTGCTAGGGCGAGTTCTTTGAAAGATCTGGCCCCAAAGAAGTAGAGATTTCGGGTGATGGCCCGTAATAGTCCTCCGTGTGAGTATTGGCGAAGAACCATCCTCTTGCCATCCTCCAGGGGGATGCAGGGATGAAGAGTTCGACCTTTGTGATAGTGAGAGATTCGGCCCTTTTTGTTAAGGAATGTTCTTAAATCATCGATCCCCTGTTTGAGAAGGGCTTCTTTATACCCCCCTTCCAGGAGGATAAAAACCCTTCCTTTCTTAATGAGGTAAAAAGATGGAGGAATCGGGATATTTTTGAACATTTTGGATTAAGGTAATGGAATCGATCAGGTTTGTCAACCCTGAACCACAGAGAACCACAGAGGAACCACAGAGGTCCAGGGCAAAGCCCTAACTGATTAGATTATTTGACAACGATTGGACTTTATTATAATTTTAGAAACAGTGATTCCAAGAAAGAGAGGGAAGTCTTGTGGAATATGAACCTGTCATTGGCTTGGAAGTGCATGCCCAGCTCCTGACCCGATCAAAAATATTCTGCGGGTGTTCCACAACATTTGGGGAAGAGCCTAATACACAAACCTGTCCTGTCTGTACCGGGCAGCCCGGTTCTCTTCCGGTGGTCAATCGGAAGGCTGTGGAGTTTGCAATCAGATTAGGTTTGGCTACTTCCTGCCGAATCGCTCCATACAGCCTATTTGCCAGAAAGAATTATTTCTATCCTGATCTCCCGAAAGGGTATCAGATCTCCATGTATGAGCATCCTCTGGCGGAGGAGGGCCTAATTGAAATTCCGGTACAGGGACAAAAGAAGCGCATCGAGATCATCCGGATTCATATGGAGGAGGATGCCGGGAAGTTGAAGCATGGCGAGACCCCGGAGACGGCATCCTTCAGCTATGTGGACTTCAATCGGACAGGCGTTCCTTTAGTAGAGATTGTGAGTGGGCCGGACATCCGATCTCCGGAGGAGGCGGGTGATTATTTGAGAAAGCTTCGATCGATCCTTCAATACCTGGAAATCTGTACGGGAGATATGGAGAAGGGTACTTTTAGATGTGACGCCAATGTTTCGGTCCGGCCAAAAGGCCAGAAGGAATTCGGGACGAGGACAGAATTGAAAAATATGAACTCTTTCCGGCATGTGGAGAAGGCCTTGGAGTTCGAGATCAAGCGTCAGATAGCGACGTTGGAGGACGGAGAAGAAGTCGTCCAGGAGACCCGACTCTGGGATGTCGACCAGGGGGTCACGATTTCGATGAGGGGGAAAGAAGAAGCTCACGATTACCGCTATTTCCCGGACCCGGATCTTGTTCCATTGAGGATTGATAAAAAATGGGTCGAGGAGATTCGTAAAAGACTTCCTGAGCTTCCCGATGAAAAGAAGGAAAGGTTTATTCGACAGTATCAGGTTCCTGAGTATGATGCTGAGATCCTCACTTCTACAAGAGCCATGGCCTACTATTTTGAGGAGTGTGTCAGTTTCTTTCCAGAGCCCAAAACCGTTAGCAATTGGATGATGGGAGACCTGCTCCGGGAGTTGAAGCGAGATGAAAAGGAGATTGATCATTGTCCTGTCACTCCCAAACACCTGGCGGAGATGCTTTCTATGATCAAAAAAGGGACCATCAGCGGAAAAATTGCCAAGGATGTCTTTGAAGAGATGTATCGGACCGGAGCCTATCCGGAAGATATCGTGAAGGATAAAGGTTGGGTTCAAATCCTTGATGAAGGCGAGATCGAAAAAGCCATTGAAAGAGCGATAGAGGCCAACCCAAAGCAGGTGGAGGATTATCGAAAAGGGAGGGAGAAACTCTTCGGATTTTTCGTCGGAGAAGTGATGAAACAGACCAAAGGGAAGGCGAATCCCAAATTGGTCAATGAATTGCTGAAGAAGAAACTCAAAGCGTAGGGATTGCAGCGGGCTACGCCCTCGCAGTGACTTTCTTCCTTTTGGTCATTGCGAACGGAGTGAAGCAATCTCAGAAAAATGATCCATGAGTAAACAATACTATGTTTACATCATGACCAACAAAAATAATAGAGTCCTCTACACCGGTATAACCAATGACTTAAAGAGGAGAGCATACGAACACAAAGAGAAACTTATTGATGGGTTTACGAAGCAATATAATGTTTCAAAACTCGTTTATTATGAAGCCCTTGAAGATCCAGAAAATGCCATTTTGAGAGAAAAGAAGATAAAGGCGGGCTCAAGACAAAAGAAAATTGATTTGATTAATACGATTAATCAAGAATGGGCTGATTTGTATCGTGAATTATGAGATTGCCACGGGCTACGCCCTCGCAGTGACAACCCTTTTGGGGCTGAAAGGTTTCTTTCCTGCCATTGCGAACGAAGTGAAGTAATCTCAGATTTTGGATACCTCTTATGAAATTCAAAACCATAGAATGGAAAGGTGAGCGGGTGAGGATCCTCGACCAGAGGAAGCTCCCCCAGGAGGTCCACTATCTGGATTGCAGGAGTGCCTCTTCTGTAGCCGAGGCTATTCGAACCATGGCCATCCGGGGGGCGCCTGCTATCGGAGTAGCGGCTGCGATGGGAATTGCGCTTGCGGCCAAGAAAACCCGGTCGAGTAATTCGCGGGTGTTTACCAAAGCCATTGAAAAGGTTTGTCAAGAGATGAGAGAAACCAGGCCTACGGCAGTGAATCTCTTTTGGGCCGTGGATCGTATGGAGAAGATATTGAAGCGCGTTGAATACGATGGAGTCGAAAAGGCCAAAAAAAACTTGGTGCGAGAGGCTCTTCAAATCCTTAAAACAGATATTAAGGTAAACCGCAAGATCGGGATGTATGGGAAGAGATTGATCAAGAATGGAGATGGTGTACTCACCCACTGCAATGCAGGGGCTTTGGCCACGGGCGGATTCGGAACGGCACTAGGAGTAATTTATGCGGCGCGGGACGAAGGGAAGGAGTTTCAGGTGTTTGTAGATGAAACAAGACCCATGCTCCAGGGATGCAGACTGACGGCCTGGGAGCTGGTTCAGGAAAAGATTCCGGCAACGCTTATTACCGATAATATGGCAGGTGTTTTAATGAGAAAGGGCTTGGTTAATCTGGTCGTGGTTGGTGCAGACCGAATTGCAAGGAATGGAGATACGGCCAATAAAATTGGAACCTACGGGCTCGCTGTTCTTTCAAAATGGCATGGCATCCCATTTTATGTGGCTGCTCCAACCTCCACCTTTGACCTCTCGTTAGTTTCCGGACATGAGATACCGATTGAAGAAAGAAATATTGCAGAAGTGACCCATTTTTGTGGGGTCCCCATCGCTCCCAAAGGCGTGAAAGCCTTTAATCCCGCTTTTGACGTGACCCCCCACTCCCTCATCCACGGCATCATCACAGAGAAAGGGATTATTCGGAAGCCTTTCGATAAGAATTTAAGAAAAATGTTTGCAACTCCGAACTCCCTGTCTGTCCGGCAGGCAGGCAAACTCCGAACTCGGAACTCCAAAGAGGCCCGATGAGGAAGCCTATCATCACACTGCTCACCGATTTTGGCGCCAAAGACCACTATGTGGCTTCGATGAAGGGCGTGATTTTGAATATCAATCCTCAGTGTCTTCTTGTTGATATTAGCCACCAGGTTAATCCGCACGACATAGAAGAAGGAGCCTTCACCTTAGCCAATGCCTATTCTTATTTCCCCAGAGGAACGATCCAT
This sequence comes from Thermodesulfobacteriota bacterium, assembly GCA_049684675.1. Classification (GTDB taxonomy): domain Bacteria; phylum Desulfobacterota; class BSN033; order BSN033; family UBA1163; genus UBA1163. The sequence goes on from JBAVGF010000034.1 coordinate 17,923, forward strand.
CTCTCTGTGGTCGATCCCGGGGTAGGGGGGATAAGGAGGCCCATTCTTCTTGTGACTGAAAATTACTTTTTCGTAGGCCCTGACAACGGCCTTTTCACGCTCGTGGGGCGTAGAGAGAAGGTAAAACAGGTGGTTGTCCTTACCAAAAAGAAATATTTTCTTCCGAAAGTCAGCAGGACATTTCACGGAAGAGATATCTTTGCCCCGGTGGCTGCGCATCTTTCGTTGGGGATCAAGCCAAAGGCTTTCGGATATGAAACCAATTCTTTGAAAGAGCTAAGAGTTCAAAAACCCGTTATGAAAGAAGGGAAGTTAGTAGGAGAGATTCTTCACATCGATACTTTCGGAAATGTAGTTAGCAATATTGATGAGGCAAAGCTTTTTCGGTTTAATCAAAGTCGCCCTTTTGTCATCCGAGTAGGAAGAAAGACCATCCGCGGGTTGAAGAGGGGATACTGGGAAGGAAAGAAAGGTGAATTGATTGCTCTTCTAGGGAGCAATGGTCTTCTCGAGATATCTTTGAGGGAAGGGAATGCCCAGAAGACCTTGAAGGCAGAGAGAGGAGATCCGATTACAGTAATGATTTAGGTCATAGCTGATGGCCTAAAATATATAGTAAAGTGCCTCAAAAGTCTCTTTCTCTTGATTGTCATTCCGGGCTTGACCCGGAATCCAGTCTTTTTGGAGCTAGCATATGGTTTTTTTGCTGTCTGTTATCAGCCATTAGCCATAAGCGAATTAGGAGTGCGCTATGATCTCAAACAAAGCTCAGGAGATTCCTCCGTTCATTGTGATGGATGTTCTGGAGAAGGCTCAAGAACTGGAGAGAAGCGGAGAGCATATCATCCATTTGGAAGTGGGGGAACCGGATTTCGACACTCCGGAATGTATCAGCGAGGCCTGTTACCGCGCCATCTGCGACGGAAAGACCCACTACACGCACAGCCTGGGCTTGATCGAGCTGAGGGAGGCGATTGCAGAAGATTACTGGGGAAAATATCATGCGAAGGTGTCGCCCGAGCAGATTCTTGTAACCTCGGGAACCTCTCCGGCCATGCTTCTCCTTTTTTCTGCCCTGTTAGAACCCGGCGACGAAGTTATCCTCTCCAACCCCTATTATCCATGTTATCCCAATATCATTCGGTTTGTTGACGGATCTCCTGTATTCGTCAAGGTGTCGGAAGAAGAGGGCTTCCAGTATCTTCCTGAGATGATCGAGGAAAAAATGAGCCCAAAGGTAAAAGGGATCATGATCAATTCTCCTTCCAATCCCACTGGAAATGTGATGCCTGTCGAGAGGATGAGAGAGATTGCAAAGTTTTCCCCCTTCATTATCTCTGATGAAATCTATCATGGGTTAGTCTACCAAGGAGAGGTCCATACGATTCTTGAGTTCACGGATCGTGCTTTTGTCATCAACGGTTTTTCAAAACTCTATGCGATGACCGGATGGAGACTGGGATATCTCATCGCCCCGAAGGAGTTCATACGGCCCATGCAAAAAATCCAGCAGAATCTTTTTATCTCTGCCAGTTCCTTTGCCCAATGGGGTGCACTGACTGGTTTGAAGGAGGCTGGAGGAGATATTCAAAAGATGAGAGAAACCTATGACCAGCGGCGGCGTTTTTTGATTCCGAAGCTTAGAGAATTGGGATTTGGGATTACGGTTGAGCCTACAGGAGCTTTTTATACCTTGGCCAATGCAAAAAGATTCTCCAACGATTCCTATCGCTTCGCCTTCGACATCTTAAAAGAAGCGAAAGTTGGCGTGGCCCCCGGCATCGATTTCGGAACGAATGCAGAAGGATATATTCGATTTTCCTATGCCAATTCCTTGGAGAATATCAAAGAGGGGATGAACAGGTTGGGGAAATACTTAGAAAAATATCATTAAGCTTTCATGAGACATTTTTTGCTCTTCGTACCCTTCTACCGCGAGCGATACCGCCTCGGAAGGGGATGCCTGCACGCCGTGGTACTCTTGTATTAGACAAAATGCTTCACATATGAAAGAGTTTTCGGTACGCAGGCGTGACGAATTCTCTTAGTAACTGCGAGCTTGCTTCGTCATTTGACTCCTCGCAATGACAACAAGGGGTTCTATTGCAGTCTCCTGCGTGAGTTTAGAATTTGTTGTCTCTTATTTACGCTATGCGCTCTGCTTTATGCGCTCTGCGAGTTGATGGGCTTTTCTTAGGGGTTCGGGTATTCGATATCCTCGACAACTTCCCAGGATGAGCTGAATGCTCGTCCAAAGGTCGATAAGATGACCTGGAGAGACAAAAAGAGGCTTTATCTTCTCTTTTGTTCTAAGAACGGCACCCACTTTTTCTCCTTCATTCCGCATCCATTCAAAACTTCCTTTTGAGAGTTCTGGAGAGATAGATTTATCTAACAAAGGGGTCTTGGCACAGCCAATTGACGGGAGGCCGAACCATAAGCCCATGTGTGAGGCGAGCCCCATTCTCCTGGGATGAGCAACGCCTTGACCATCGAAAATCATGACATCGGGCTTTATTTCCAGTCGCTGGAATGTTTTGATCAGAATCGGGCCTTCTCGAAAACTCAAAAGGGTGGGGATATAGGGAAAAGGAATCTTGCCATCAGCCGTGGCCATATCGAGTATTTCCAAATTTGGGAATGAAAGAACGGCAATCGCACCGAAAAGAAGATTTCCATCTCGGGAATAGGCAACGTCTCCCCCTCCGATGGCTTCGACTTTTGAAAATCTTTTCTTCAGGGTGATTCGATCTTTCAAAGCCTCCTGAATCTGAACGGCTTCCTCCACACTGACGTTCCAGGAATGGAGTGGGTTCATTATTCAAAATTCCTCCCCTCCCTTGGCGGGAGGGGATTAAGGGGAGGGGGAAAAATAACTACACCCCCACCCTGACCCTCCCCCGTCAAAGGGGGAGGGGGATTGTATAGTTATCACGGAGAAATTTTTTCGATCTGCCCTTTATTGACCCTCAGGATGCAGAGAGTTCGAATCGCTTTTCCGTCCTCCCCAAAACCCTTTAGGCCCGAAACGCCCTGAAAATTCTTAACCTGCCGGAGCTCTTCTTGAAGTTGCGAAGGAGACGAGACTGATTTGGATTGAAGAATTTCCTTAATGAATTTAGCTCCATCATAACTCAAGGCTTCGAGGGTCTCGGGGTCCCGCTGGTAGGTTTTTCGAAATTCTTCCACAAAACGAGCCACCAACGGGGAAGAGTTCTTTTGAAAAAATGTATCCACAAAGATAGACCCTTCGGCCCCCTTCCCGCCAATCGAGATCAGGCCTGGACCATTCCATGAATTGGTCCCGAGAAAAACTCCCTTGACATCATAGTAAGCCATCTGGGAAAGGATCATGCCCACGCGATCGTGGCTATCAGGAATAAAGATTCCATCAACAGAAAGAAGGGCTTTGAACTCATCCTCTTTTTTTCTCTTCGCGTCAGGTTTCTGGACCGCTTTTATCTTAAAGAACCCTTTAATCTCCTGACTGAAATCTGTCTGACCCTCTTGATAAACGACGGATCCTAAAACCTTTCCGCCGCTTCGGGTAATCTCTTGATTGAAGAGGTTCTTGAAATAAAGTCCATAGGGGGAGTCGGGATAAAAGACGGCGAAGGTGCCAAGTTCAATTTCTTTCATGGCAAACTTAACAAGCGTCCGGACCTGTTCCGAAGGGGTGAGGGAATTTCGAAAGACGAAATCCTCTTTATTAGAAGGGGGCTCCTTTTGGGAGAAGGTGAGAAGAGGGACTTTTAGTTGCTGTGCCTTTCTGGCTGCCTGGTCAGCATCGACACTGAGAAGGGGACCGATGATGGCAATCGCTTTTTCTTTGTTGACCAGCTCTTCGACGGCCTTCTCCGCCTCTGCCGGGCTCCCTTTAGAATCGCGGATCGCCAACGAGATTAAGGGGTAATCCGTTTCTTTTATAGCCGATTGGATTCCCTGGAGGGCTCTTTCTCCAAAGGGACCATAAATCCCGCTTAAAGGGAGAATGACCCCCACTGTATACTTGGACCGAATGGAGGGAAGAATCATGTCCAAAAGCTCTTTGGCCTGGGTCATATAGTCCGTGCCACGATATTCTTTCTCTAATTCCATTAGATATCTCTTTGCGACGAGATCGTTTCCTTGGCGCTTGGCTATTTGGGCCAATCTTAATTTGGCATACCCCCCCGCATAGGTTCCTCGGTAGAGAGATTCGATGGACTTCAATTCCTCTTCAGCATTCGAGTTGTCCAGGGTGGCTTTCACCTTTTTCCTCAGTTCCTCGTTGGCTTGTCCAGGAATGAGAAGGCCCTTCCCATACCAATGGAGAGCGGTGGGCCGATCCTTTAATTCGAGGTAGTTGTCTCCCAGCAGGCTAAAGATTTGCACCATCCTGGATGGGGAGAGAAACGTCGTGAAGAGTTCATTCAGAATACGAATGGCATCGTGAGGCCTTCTGAGCCGGGTATAACAGATTCCCATCCTGAATTTGGCCTCGTTGAAGAGAGGGCTTTGAGGAAAATCGGTGATCAAGCTCTTAAAGCGCCACAGTGCTTTTTCCGATTCCCCCCTTGAAAGAAGAGTCTCTCCATCTCTGAAGAGAGCCGAATCGTCAGGCTGGGGCTGGGCGGAGACAGGGCTTTGCAGGAAGAGCAAAAGAAGGGACAGGAGGATGAACTTCCATCCCCCTAACTTATGGGTCATTGATGGTGGTAACATAATAAATTTCGGGTAAGTGGCGATAGTTCTCATTGAAATCAATTCCATAACCTACGATGAAGACGTCATCTACCTCGATTCCCAGATAATCCGCCTCCATCCCAACTTCTCGACGCCCCTTCTTGTCTAAAAGGGCACATATCTTTACTGAACGAGGGTTGGAGAGGATTAGCCGGTCTTTCAAAAACTGGAGGGTGTGACCGCTATCAATGATATCTTCGATAATGAGGACATCCTTGCCTTCAATGGAGAGCTCAATATCTTTTGTGATCTCAATATTACCGGAACTCTTCATTCCGGATCCGTAACTGGCTAATCTTACAAAATCGATCTTAGCGGGAATCTTGAGACGACGGATCAGGTCGGAAAGAAACATGAAAGCCCCTTTGAGAATACAGACCAGCACCAATTCTTTCCCGCTATAATCCCTCGAGATTCGATCTGCCAAACCCCAGACGATGGAAGCGATCTGTTCCTGGGAGAGCAAGGGATGGAGATGATATTTTTCCATAAGCTTCCCCCCTGTTGGAAAAACATGCCCATTACGTTAAGGCCTGCCCCTTCTAACAGGGTTCACAAGGCGTGTTCTAAGACCACTATCTCCATCTGCTGGGGAAGGGTTGCTTTGTCAAAAATGGCTTCATTAGCCCTGGGCCGCTTTGTGTTCGTTTTCCCTTTTAGAAAGTCTTCCACCGGCGCGATAGGAAATCCGCACTTCTCCGTCTTGAAGTGCATGGGGATGACGACTTTAGGCTTTATCTGTTCGGCAACACGGGTCGCTTCTTTTGGGTCAATCGTGAAATACCCACCCACGGGGATCAGTAAAATGTCCACCATACCGATCTCAGTCAATTCCTTGTCGCTCAGGATATGGCCCAGGTCTCCGAGGTGACAGACCTGAATATTATCGACCTTGAAGGTGAAGACGGTGTTGGGGCCTCGTTCACTCCCCTTAGAAGGATCGTGATAGGTCGAGATGCCTTTAATCGAAACTCCCTTTGTTGTTTTGGAACCGCTCCCTTTGACAACCTGAGGAGTTTCGGGAAGATCTTTGGTATAATTATGATCGGCGTGATCATGGGTGATTAAAACGAAATCTGCCTGGTCTTTAATTTTTCCATAAGAAAGTTGGCCCCCAAAAGCTCCGGGTTCGTAGGGATCAATAATAAATTTCGTCCCCTTATCGGATGTGATTAAGAAAGCTGCGTGTCCATACCATTTGATCTTCATACAAAACCTCCTGTGGGATAAAGGTGCTTTCAGTATAATGAAAAGAATGAAGAAGTCAACCCTTCGACTCCCCGGCCTGAAGGTTAGGGCTCACTCAGGGTTGACCTTGAGCGGCGCTTCTTTACCCCGTCTTCAGAGGTGGGGCTTGGCGCTGCCGAACGGGTCAATTCAATTCTCAATTCATAACTCATAACTTATAACTCTTAACTCTTTCTTCTTAACTTATTCTCGACCGCCCTCTTTTTCCCTTTTAGAGTGCCCTTTTTATCTCTTCGGTCATCGATTTTCAACGTGGTTAATACCCGTAGGGCTCCTTTTTTAAAAGGGGTTTGGTGCATTTTGAAGGCGATTTTGAATAGATCTTTAAGATCTCCCTCAATGTTTGTTCCCATTGACGAAAGCTCATAACGAACCTTTTCTTTTTTCAGAATGCGAAGACAATCTGCCACATAAGCGCTGAGGCTGGTTTCGCCCGTGCCAATGGGTACGACGCTGATTTGTAAAATTGCCATGATTCTCCTCCTTCCTGACGACTTAAAATATCTCTCTTCGACTGCCTGCGGTAGGCAGGGCAAGCAAAATTTCAAAACCCTGAATAGGGTGTTTAAAAAAGTATCATCAACTCAATGAGTTGTCAACCCTTCGACTCCCCGAGCTGAGGCCGAGAGGTCCAGGGTTGACCCTGCAATTCGATAGACTCAGTGTCCTGAGCTTGTCGAAGGAAGCGGCGCTTCTTTTGCTCTGCTTTGAAAGGCAGGGCTTGGCCCCGCCGAACGGGTCAGCGGTATTGGGGCGTGACCGGAACGTGCCCCGCCCCGCCAAAGCGGGATAGGAGGGTAAAGAGGCACAATATAAAATGAAATTACCTTGCCGGGAAGCTCCCCACCCTGTGGGTGGGGAGCTTCACAATAAAAGTATTTTTATTTCGCGCAGAATGAAGTATAATGAGTTCGAGCCAGCTATGAGCCAGCCACAAGAGATCTCAGGGATGATCGCCTTTTCTGCAGGACTTCTCTCCTTCGTTTCGCCCTGCGTCCTTCCCCTGGTTCCCTCTTATATCACTTATATTACAGGGGCTTCCTTCAAAGAGTTGACGGATGTCGAAGCCAGGGCGAAGCTGAGGTGGGCCGCTCTCTTCCATTCTCTCTTCTTCATCATCGGATTTTCGTTCATCTTTATTCTGATGGGGGCTTCAGCCACCTATCTCGGACAGTTATTGGCTCAATATCAATACTGGATTATGAAAGGAGGCGGGATACTCATCATCCTCCTGGGTATCCACTTCACAGGAATCATCAACATTCCTTTTCTTCATATTGAAAAAAGATTTGAGATGAGGAAGAAGCCTTTGGGTTACGCGGGTTCATTCTTTGTGGGAGTGGTTTTTGCAGCAGGATGGACCCCTTGTATTGGACCCATCCTCTCCACGATCCTCATCTATGCCAGCACCGCGAAAAGGTTCACGACGGGAATTCTGCTGTTGACTTACTATTCGATAGGCCTGGGAATTCCATTTTTTCTCTCCTCCCTGGCTTTCAATTCATTCCTCTCTGCCTTTGATAAAATAAAACGATACATGAGGATCATCAACATCGTGAGCGGCCTTTTCCTGGTTGGCATTGGGATTCTTTTCTTGACCGACACATTCAAAGAGATCAATTCCTATCTGAATACGCTCACCAACCCGTAACCCAACTCACGCAAAGCGCATAGCGAAAAAGAAGTCAAGCTGTCGCCTGGTCACATAGTCTCATAGTTATATCGTTAAAGAATTAAAAATTATCCGACTACACGACTACAAGACCACTCAACCATCGGACGACGAGACTTTTGAATGTTTAACGCCATGCCCTATGCGCTCTGGGCTATGCTGAAGTTTATTGTCTGATGCTCATCAAGGTGAGAATTCCGGCAAGTCCAAAGAGTACCGTAGGGATCCAACAAGCGAGAAAAGGGGAGAGAACCCCCGATTTTCCGAAGGATACAAACACATAAAAGATGACGCCATAGGCAAAGCCAATCATCACGCTACTCCCAATGCTCAGGGCTACCCCTCCGGACCGACTGGTTTTCAACGCGAACGGGATGCCAATCAGGACCATGATCAAGTTTAAGAAAGGGGTCGAAAGCTTGGAATGAAGATCAACAAGATATCGGGTTGCGTCGTAGCCTGCGGCTTGGATCTTTTGGATGTAGGTCCAGAGTTCTCCGTAACTCATCTCTTCCGAGTTTCGCCCGATTCTTCGTAAAGATTCCCAGTCCTCCCTCAAATTGAATTGCATTTTCTCAAACGGAGTTACCTGGGTGGACCCGTTCTCTTGAAAATCGCGGACGGTTCCGTCATAGAACCACCATTCCCCCTCCACCCATTTGACCTCTCGGGCGTCAATTCGTTTCATACATCGAAAATTATCATCCAATTGATAAAGGGTAAAGCCGCTCAAGACCTTTTTGTGAGGGTCGAGAAGTCGGATGTTCAAGATGCGGTCGTCGCTGCGATACCATATCTTATAATTCTTAAAAAAACTTGCCGGCTTCTCTTTTCGAACCTGAACATCCAGGAGATACCGGGTTTTTTGGTAGGTGACGGGAACGAGGTATTCATTCCCCAGGAAGGAAAAGAAGCTGATAACCAGAGCAATCAAAAGTAACGGGAAGGTAATCCGGTAAAGGCTGACGCCCCCTGCCTTCATCGCTGTGATCTCACTATTCCGAGAGAAGCCGCTGAGAGTGAGAAGGGTCGCCAAGAGAATAGCGTAAGGAAGGGTCCATTGAAAAATGACCTCCGGGATTTTGTAGAGGAAATAGACGAAGATCAAGTGGAAGGGAGCGTTATACTGGCTGAAGAGATTCATTTTTTGAAAAAACAGGACGACCACATAGATGAGGATCAAACTGCTCAGGCTCAGGCCAAATATCTTCAGAAACTCGCGAGTGACATAGCGATGGAGCGTCCGGTGACGATCAAACATCGTTAGAAAGCCTCCTCCATTTTTTCTGTAGCGAATCGAGACCCTCGATCACCCACACGGCCGGCTTGAAGGGTGATTCATTCGCCGCCTTGATCAGAAGGTAGATACCCAGGCCCCCGAACATAAAGGTAGGGGACCAACCTGCGAGGAGGGCGGGCACAGCTCTTCTCACAGCGAGCATTTCGAAGGCGATGAGGGAAACATAGTAAGCCAATAAGATGAGAATGCTGAAGACGAACCCATACGACCTTCCTGAACGTCGGGGTTGAATTCCCAGAGGGACTCCGATGAGACCAAAAACGAGGCAAGCGAAGGGAATGGCACGCCGTTTGTGGAGCTCCACCTCCTGAGGGGTTGTGTCCTCGCCTCGGGCCTTCAACTTTTTTATCTTTTCTTTAATCTCATCGATCGACATCTCATGTTCCTTAAGCTTCCTTTCAATATCAGCGATGGTCTTCTTAATTTCAATTCTTAAATCATAGGCGTCAAACTGCACCTTCTGATAGGCGTTTGCTTTGGGGTCAAACCGATGAATGTTTCCGTTGAGAAGCTTTAGGACCACTTCCTGAGATTCGGGGTTGCTGATGAGAAAACCTTCGTGAGCAAAGATGGTGTTGACATTCTCCTTCTCTCTGTCATCATAAATTAAAATCCCCTCCATCTTTTTCCCTTGAAAGGGTACCCTGTCCACATAGACGACGAGGCCTTTGAAGCTATCGTTGAAAACTCGCTCTTTGACTTCAATGTCTGGCTTAGATTGTGCCATGAGAGAGAGCGTGGATATAAAACCACGGTTACCCCATGGGAGGGCGTAGAAGACCAAGAAACTCGTGATGAGAAAGGCACTGATGGAAAAGACGGAGATCGGGATATAGAGCTGATAAAGACTTATTCCCGACGCTTTAAAGGCGGTAATTTCACTATCTCCTGATAGTCGGCCAAAGGTGAGGAGGATTCCGAGGAGGACCGCCACGGGGATCGTAAAGGTAAGAAAAGAAGGCGCGATGAAGAGAAAAATCATCAAGATGTTTGTGACGTTTCCACCCCTGTTAATAATCAATTCGATCAGCTTGAAGATTTTATCCATCAGGAGGATAATCGTGAAGGTCATCAGTCCGATGAAAAAAATGGGGAGAATCTCCTTCCAGATATAGAGATAAAGGGTTTTTTTCATAGTAATTTCGTAATGTGATACGCCTGCTTACTGGTAGGCAAAGCCACAATTATAACTTTTACGTATTCTACGGGACGGATGGAGGGTTGTCAAGGAACGCCTTGAAAAGCTTGACAAATTATTATTAATGGATTAGAAATGATTAGATCGCGGGGTGGAGCAGTCCGGTAGCTCGTCGGGCTCATAACCCGAAGGTCGCTAGTTCAAATCTAGCCCCCGCTACCAAAAAATTTAAAGGACTTACGGACTTTTTGTAAGTCCTTTTTTCCTATAAGAAGGGGCCCTTCCCGATAGCCTTCCCATCATACCCGGAGCGTCGTTTCTGCGCGGAAAGTGAAGCTCCCCGGCCATCCCGTCGAGACGGGACAGGCACGCTGGGGCTTCCCCTGGCACGTAGTGGCGAGCGGAAAGCTCGCAAAGGAAATATCGTTTCAATTGTGCCCCTTAACCCCGCCTACGAGGCTGGGTTTTCGGGGCACTTGCCGGTCAGGAGTGGCACGGACGGCCGGACCATCTCGAATAAATTGAGGCCCTATGTTTGATTCTAAAGAAGTGAAAAGGCAATTCGAGGAAGAGTGCACGGCCTGCGGCCTTTGTGTAGAGTGCTGTCCGATTGTCGCACACACGGAGCTCAAAGGGATTGATTCCAAAAAGATTATGGGAGAGATAGTGGATCTGTTTCAGCATAAGAATATTGGGACCCTGGCGCGGACTCGGGTTTACTCTTGCTTATATTGTAATACCTGCACGGCACACTGTCCTAAAGCACTTTATCCCGCCCATGGCTTTGCCGTAGGCAAGGCGATTCTACAGGAACTTGGCGACCCTGTACCGAAAGGTGTTTCCTCGATTCTAAAAATAGTTGGGGGACTCATCGAAAATGCGATCCCATCCTTCCAGGGAGATCCTGAGAAGTCGGATTGGTTGATAACGGATGTGACGAAGAACAGACCGGAACCGTCCAAAACAGTTCTTTTCTCGAGCTGCTTTGCGCTTATAGAAGTGACAGTGCTGAATACCACCGTAAAGATACTTCAACGAATCGATCCCACCGTCAAGGTATTGGGAG
>JBAVGF010000035.1:0-12670 GCA_049684675.1 Thermodesulfobacteriota bacterium
CCATTTTGAGGATGTGACACGGGCGGATATCTATGGATTCTGTGTTCCTTTTGCCCAAGATCTCATGCGTCTTTCCGAAGAGTCCAAGCTTCCGGTCAAGATTCGACTCTGCGATACCCTCGGTTATGGAGTGCCTTATCCGAGTGCTGCGCTTCCCCGTTGCGTACCCAAGATCATCCGAGCGATGATTGACGATGCGGGGGTTCCCTCTGAATTTCTGGAGTGGCATGGCCACAACGATTTCCATAAAGGATTCATCAACGCTACCACCGCATGGCTTTATGGATGTTCTGCGGCGAATGGCACGATCCTCGGTTTCGGGGAGCGAACCGGGAATTCGCCCATCGAAGGACTGATCATCGAATATATCAGCCTGATGGGACACAACAACGGTATCGATACCACCATGATCACGGAGATCCGGAACTACTTAGAGCGGGCACTGGGTGTCCATATCCCTTCCAATATGCCCCTTGTGGGAACCAATTTTAATTCAACGAGTGCCGGCATTCATGCGGATGGGATTCTGAAAAACGAGGAGATCTACAATATTTTTAATACGGCGAAAATTCTCAATCGCCCCATCTCCATCTCGGTCAACGATAAATCCGGGTTGGCAGGGATCGCCCAGTGGATCAACTCCCATTTCGCCCTGACCGGAAAGGATCGGGTTGAAAAAACACATCCGGGAGTGGCCAAAATCAATCGGTGGGTCACCAAACAATATGAGGAAGGAAGAACCACTTCCATTTCAGATCAGGAGATGGAGAAGGCGACCCGGAAATATCTCGCTGAGGTCTTTGTTTCCGAGTTCGATATCCTCAAGGCAAGAGCCCATGAGCTGGCTGCCCATATTATTGAACGGGTGATTGAGGAGCCCGGGATGAAAGCCATGACGGCCAAGCAGATGGAGCCCGTCCTGAAGTCTCTGGTGGATGAGTATCCCTATATCCAGTTTGCCTATGTGGTCGATATGAATGGGGCGAAGATCACGCGGAATATCTGCCAGACCGTGGATCAGGCCAAGTATGAGCATGCGGGAATGGGAGAAAATTATTCGAACCGCTCCTGGTTCATCGAGCCGTTGAAAGACGGGAAAATCCATGTCACCGACCTCTATTCTTCAAAAATCACGGGAGCTCTCTGTATCACCGTTTCCGGCCCGATCAGGAATGACGTGGGAGAGATCAGGGGTATTCTGGGTTTGGATATCCGATTTGAGGATTTGACCAAGAGTGAGGAAGAGTAGTTGGATAGAAAGAATCCAAGAAAAAAATGGTTTTGACCGAAACGCTCGCCAAGGCGCTTAAACTCTTTCCCCGGAAACAAGCCATCGTATGCGGGGAAAGGCGTTGGACCTATCAGGAATTCTGCCACCGGATCAATCGTCTCTCTCATGGTCTAGGGGGTTTTGGGGTTGGGAAGGACGATAAGGTCGCCATTCTCCACCCCAATTGTCACGTATTTTTGGAATCCTACTACGCCATCCCACAGATCGGAGCGATCTCCGTGCCGATCAACTATCGGCTGTCGCCCAGAGAGATCGCCTTCATCCTCAAGGATTCAGAATCGAAGATATTGATAGCCGATTCGATGTTTAAGAATCAGATAAATGGGATTCGAGAAGAGATTCGAGGGATTGAAAGAATTTTATGGACGGGAGGGTCCCGGGAATCAGATGATTCCGCCGATTTGAGTTATGAGAGGGTATTGGAACAAGCCGATTCCAGTTCTCTGCCCGATCCTCCGATCAAGGATGACGATATTGCGCAGCTCTACTATACGAGCGGCACGACAGGGCGGCCCAAAGGGGTGATGCTCTCTCATAAGAATGTTGCCACTCATGCGCTTGGCACCATTGCGGAAATTCATCTTACAGATTGTGATGTATGGGATCATGTGGCCCCCCTTTTTCATCTTGCCGATGCCTGGGCCACCTGGGCGGTGACATGGGTCGGAGGGACGCACGTGTTAGTCAGGGAGTTCGATGCGAAGGTGGTTCTGGAAAGCATCGAGAAGGAGAAAGTCACGCTCACCAACCTCATCCCCACGATGCTCAACTTAATGGTCAATTATCCTGAAGCAGGAAGGTTTGATTACAGCAGTTTAAGGGTTCTTTTGAGCGGAGGAGCGCCTATTGCTCCAGAAGTGGTTCGAAAGATCGTGGAGACCTTCAAATGTGATTATATCCAAACCTATGGCATGACCGAGACCAGTCCCTATTTGACTCTCTCTATTTTGAAAGAACACCTAAAAAAATTGTCCGATGAAGATCAACTTCGATTCAAGTCCAAGACAGGAAGAGAATTCATCGGTGTAAATCTGAAGGTGGTCAATGAACAGGGAAAGGAAATCAAAAAGGATGAAAAAGAGGTCGGAGAGATCATTGTCAAGGGAGACATCGTTACGAAAGGGTATTGGAAGTTACCTGAAGAAACGAAGAAATCAATTAGAGACGGCTGGCTTTACACCGGCGATATGGCAGTGATGGACGAAGAGGGCTATGTCACGATCGTCGATCGGAAGAAAGACATGATCCTGACCGGAGGAGAAAATGTCTATTCGACAGAGGTTGAAAATGTCCTTTACATGCATCCAGCAATTTTGGAATGTGCGGTCATTGGAATCCCCGATCAAAAATGGGGTGAGGCTGTAAAAGGGTTCGTGGTGTTAAAATCCGGTCAAAAGGCGACCGAACAAGAGATCATCCAGTTTTGTAAGGAGAGGCTGGCTCATTATAAAGCACCTAAATCGATTGATTTCATCGGGGCCCTTCCCAGAACGGGTTCTGGAAAGATTCACAAGAAGGGTTTAAGAGATAAATATTGGGAAGGCTACAAGAAAAAAGTCCACTAAACTTTTTTAGCCACTCATTGAGTTCGCATCGTAGCGCCCCCATTTATTGGAACGGAGTCCGTATAAGATTTTCGGGGGCATTCTCGCCGGTTTGTCGGATTTCACCTAAGCTTCAGTGAGGCATTACAAAGTCTCAAATATTTTTATTGACAAAAGAAATCTATAAGTGGTAGCGTTGATGCGCCACCGCGGCATAACAATATAACTATTTGATTTGATGAATAATTTCTAATTCTGTTGAAAAGTTTATATTTTTGTGTTACCGTTAACGCAATAGCATGGAGAAGAAGACTACCATTAAAGACATTGCCCGGATGGCCAAGGTCTCGCATACCACGGTCTCAAGGGCGCTTAATAATAAATCTCGGATCAGGAATGAGACCAAAGAAAGAATCCTCTCCATCGCAAAAGAGTTAAGCTACCGGCCAAATTTCATCGCCAGAAGTCTGGTGATGAGGCGAACCAAAACATTAGGCCTCGTTATTACGACCATTGCCAACCCGTTCTATACAGAACTCTCCCAGGGGATTGAAACGACGGCTATCAGTCTGGGGTATAATATCATTCTCTGTAGTACCAATTATGATCTTTCGGTTGAAAAACAGTATATCGATATGCTACGAAGCAAAGGGGTGGATGGCATCATTTTTACTTCAGCGCATATGGGTGACCCCAATATCATCGGACTGGCTGAAGAAGGATTCCCCACTATATTGGTCAACCGCAGAACGTACCATCCGATGGTGAGAGAGAGAATCGATTACGTCGGTGTAGATAATATTTCCGGCGGTTTTTTGGCTGTAGAGCACCTGATCAGGCTCGGCCATGACCGGATCGGGGTGATCGGCGGGTCTTCCGAATCCTCGGTTGGCTTCGAACGCCTCGAGGGTGGAAAGAAAGCGCTTGCTGCGTACGGTCTAGAAGTGAAAGGAAATTATTTTTTAGAAGGGGATTTTTTAAAAGGGTCCGGTTATCGGGGAGGAAAGGAATTTCTTAAGATGAGCCGGCCTCCCACTGCCATTTTTGCCACGAACGACTACATGGCCTTAGGAACGTATCAGGCGATCGTTGAAGAGGGTATGAAGGTTCCGGAAGAAATCGCATTGATAGGGTTTAACGACATTGAATTCACGTCTATGAAAGGGATTGAATTGACAACGATCGGCCAGAAAAAGTACGAGATGGGTGCTCTGGCGGTAAAAACGTTGGTTGAAAGGATTGAGGGGAGGAAGGTGGGGCCTTCAATGGAGATTGTTTTAGAGCCCGAGCTGATTATTCGGAAGACGTGCGGTTTTCATCCGAAGGGCTATCGAATTGAATCCCCAAAACAGTCATTATGAACAAGGAATGATGAACAATGAAAGATGAATCCTGGCGATGAACTTTTGTTCATTGTTCTACAAACATCATCTATCGTTTATCCAAAAGAGGAGGGGTTTTTATGGGAAGAAAGAAAATTTCAATTATCGGTGCAGGCTTCGTCGGAGCTACGGCGGCACACTGGGCTGCTGAAAAGGAACTGGGCGATGTCGTTTTGGTGGATATCCTCGAGGGGATTCCTCAAGGCAAGGCTCTTGACCTCCTCCAGGCCAGTCCTGTGGAAGGGTTCGATTCAAAGGTCGTCGGTTCCAACGGGTACGAGGAGACAAAGGATTCCGATGTGGTCATCGTCACCTCAGGCGTTCCTCGAAAGCCAGGGATGAGCCGAGAGGATCTTCTGGAGATCAATAAGAAGATCATCGAAACGGTGGTGGGTCAAGTAGCTGAGAAATCTCCCAAGGCTATTCTCATCATGGTGACCAATCCGCTGGATACCATGACTTATCTGGCCTTTAAGAAGAGCGGGTTTCCCAAACAGAGGGTGATCGGGATGGCGGGGATTCTCGACACGGCCCGGTTCAAAGCTTTCATTGCCATGGAGTTAGGCGTTTCAGTTGAGGATATCCAAGCCCTCCTGCTGGGAGGACATGGAGACGAGATGGTTCCCCTCCCAAGGTTTACCACGGTCAGCGGTATTCCTCTTGCACACCTTCTTCCCAAGGAAACCATTGACAAGCTGGTTGATCGAACCCGCAAGGGTGGTGGGGAGATCGTCAACCTCCTCAAGACGGGAAGTGCCTTCTATGCCCCCTCTGCGGCGGCGATTCAGATGACGGAGGCCATTCTCAAAGACAAAAAAAGAATCCTTCCTTGCTGTGTTTATCTGGATGGAGAATACGGACTGAAAGATATCTGCTTCGGCGTTCCGGTTAAATTAGGAGCTGGCGGGGTGGAGGCCATCATTGAGCTCCAATTGACGGAGGAGGAGAAAAAACTGGTTGCCAAGTCCGCGGAGAGTGTGAAGAAAAGCATTACTGAGCTGAAATTATAAGCTTATGGAAGAGTCATTGCGAGCGAAGCCCTGCACCGCATGGTGCTCAGGGCGAAGCGAAGCAATCCCAATAGATTGTTTCGTCGCTTCACTCTTCGCAATGACATAAGAAGTCCATCGTAAAGGGAAAAAACATGCGAGAGATCAATGTGAAGTTGATCACCGAGAAGGTAAAAGACCTTTGTATGAAGGCCAACACCGATCTCGGAGAGGACGTTCTTCAGGCCTTTGATCGGGCGATGGAGGGGGAGGAGTCTCCCCTGGGCGTGGAGATATTAAAGGAATTAAAGGAGAATGCCCGAATTGCAAAAGAGGAGAATGTCCCGATTTGTCAGGACACAGGCTTTGCAGTGGTATTTGTAGAAATAGGTCAGGATGTTCATCTGGTGGGGGGAGACCTGAACGAAGCCCTCCAGGAGGGTGTTCGTCAAGGATACCGGGACGGGTATTTGAGAAAGTCTATTTGCCACCCTTTCACGCGAGCTAACACAGGAGACAATACGCCTGCGATCATCCATACAGAAGTGGCTCCCGGAGATAAAGTCAAGATCACCGTGGCACCCAAAGGGGGTGGCAGTGAAAATATGAGCCGGGTGACCATGCTCACCCCATCGGACGGGATTGAGGGCATCAAACGGTTTGTGATCCAGAGAGTAAAGGAATCAGGTTCGAATCCCTGTCCTCCAACTGTTGTGGGAGTGGGGATTGGAGGAACTTTTGAACAGTCTGCTCTTCTTGCGAAAAAGAGTTTACTCAGATCTCTGGGAAGCAGAAATCCGGACCCGGAACTGGATAGATTGGAATCTGAGATCCTGACTGAAATTAACAAACTCGGCATCGGGCCTCAAGGATTAGGAGGACGAACGACTTCTTTGGCTGTTCACATTTTAATGATGCCATGTCATATTGCCAGTTTCCCCTTGGCAGTAAACATCCAGTGTCATGCTCAGAGACATAAGGAAGCAATCATTTGAGAGAACGTGTCCGGTTACCGTGTCACGTGTCCGAGAAGAGGACCTCTGAAACGGGCTTGTAGTACGGACACGGATGACGGACACGGACACGAGGGATATATGAGTCAACCCATTCGATTACAACCGCCCCTAAGCGATGAAGATGTTGAGAGATTGAAGATTGGTGATCGCATCCTGATCAACGGAATCATCTATACGGGAAGGGATGCTGCCCATAAAAGGCTTTTCGATCTATTGAAAGAAGGGAAGACCCTTCCCTTTGATATCAAAGGCCAGATCATCTATTATGTTGGCCCCACGCCTGCTAAACCGGGGCAAGCCCTCGGATCAGCGGGTCCCACGACCAGTTATCGTATGGATGCCTACTCCCCATCGTTAATCGAGAGAGGGCTGAAAGGAATGATCGGGAAGGGGATGCGATCCGATGCGGTGAAAGCGGCGATGAAGAAGTATAAAGCGGTCTATTTTGCCGCAACAGGAGGGGCTGGAGCCCTTCTGGCCAAACGGGTGAAGAAGGCCGAGATCGTCGCGTATGAGGATCTGGGACCGGAAGCGATCCGAAGATTGGTCGTCGACGACCTTCCGGTGATTGTTGTCAACGATGTCAGGGGGAATGACCTCTATATCGAAGGGGAGAAGAAATACAGTAAACGTTGAGGCAAAGGTATAGGTTCAGGGTAAAAAGTTTCTTAACCTCACCCTTGGCCTCAACCGGATTTTGAGTTTGGAGGTTTGAATCATGGAGAGAGTCAATCCGGGTTCGTTGAAAGCATGGTTGATGCTTCCCCGTTTCCAATTTTTACCTCTTACAGTCATCCTGGTTTCCTTAGGGACAGCCATTGCTGCTTACGAGGGCTATTTCCATTTGGGTCATTTTCTCCTGGCCATGTTCGGTTCCATCCTTGTCCACATGACCGTCAACGTGATCAATGATTATCACGACTATGTCGATGGGATTGATCTGAACACTCAAAGGACTCCCTTCAGCGGAGGGAGCGGCGTGCTCCCCTTGAATCTTTTGAAGCCCAAACAGGCCGTCTGGTTCGGAACCATCTGTTTACTCATCGCCATGGTGATTGGAGCCTATTTCTGTTTTACAAGAGGCTGGCTTCTTTTTCCTCTTCTTCTCCTGGCCGGATTCGCCGCCTATTTTTACAATGTTTACCTTTCCAAATGGTTTATGGGCGAAATTTTTGCAGGCATAGGCTTCGGACCTTTACTCGTCCTGGGCTCCTACTATGTACAGGCAGGAAGATATAGCTGGGAAACATTAGTTGCCTCTCTCGCTCCGGGGATACTTACAGCGAATCTTCTTTTTCTCAATGAGTTCCCGGACTGGCAGGCAGACCAGAAAGGAGGGAGAAAGCATTTTGTCATCTCCTTAGGGAAGAAGGACGCGAGTTATCTCTTTGTAGCTTTGCTGACCGCCTCTTATCTCTGTATCCTTGCGGGGGTTATTACGAAGATGATGCCTGTGGTGACACTCATCGGTCTAGGAACAATCGGATTGGGGTGGAAAGCCGCGAAGGGAGCATTGAAATACTATGATGATACCGAAAAGCTGGTTCCGGTATTGGGAGCGAATGTCATTACGATTCTTGGGACACAGGCGCTTTTGGCGATTGGGTATGTGATTGCCACGCTTATTTAGAAAGGAAAATCCCCTCGCCCCTGGTGGGAGAGGGCTGGGGTGAGGGGGCTGGAGATCAATCATGAAAATCGAGCTGACAAGACAGAAGGTTCACAATGAATTTTCAAAGAAAGTGGAGCTGATCAGCGGGCAAAATCTGTTTGCCTGTTACCAGTGCGGGAATTGCACAGCTGGATGCCCGGTTGCCTTCGCCATGGAGGTTGGTCCTCACGAAGTCATCCGATACACACTGCTGGGCCTGGAAGAGGAGGCCCTGGGAGTCAATACCTTCTGGCTCTGTGCCTCCTGCCTTCAATGTACGTCGAGGTGCCCTAAAGGGATCGATATTGCCAGGGTGATGGACGCACTGAGGATGGTGGTGCTGAGAAAGAAAGAGAGAAAAGATCATATTCAGATCCCTGAATTCCCGGAAGGATTTTTGGAAAAGGTTCCCCAGATTGCATTCGTCAGCGGTTTTAGGAAGTTCCTTTCGTAAGGAAATTTCAAATGTCAAAATTCAAATGCCAAAGGAATGTCAAATTGCAAAATCCAAAATTCTTCACATTTGAACTTTGGATTTCATTTGAACATTGAACTTTGACATTTGTCATTCTCAGGGCTTCTTATGAATTATCTTTATTTTCCAGGGTGTACCCTTTATACCAAGGCGAAGAATTTTGATCAGACGGCTCGGGACTGTTCCCTTCTTCTTGGGTTTGAATTAAAGGAACTCAAAAATTGGACCTGCTGCGGAGCCACCTTCCCTTTGGCCACGGATAACATCATGGCTCTTCTCCCCCCCTCGCGGATTCTGGCAACCGCAAGAGAAGAAGGAACCGCCCTGACAACCCTCTGTGCCATCTGCTTCAACGTCATCAAAAGGACGAACCGGTTGATTCAAGAGGATGGAGAGAAGAGAGATAAGATCAACAATTTTATGGAAAAGAATTACCAGGGTGACCTTCGAATCCTCCACTACTTAGAGATTCTGAAACAAGACATCGGATTTTTTCAACTCAAGGAGAAAGTGAAGAAACCCTTGGCAGGGCTCAAAGCAGCCGCCTATTACGGATGTATGCTCCTGCGGCCGTTTGAAGAGATGGGGTTTGACGATAAGGAAAAACCAACTCTCTTCGAGGATTTTTTGGGGGCCCTGGGGGCCCAGGCCACTGAGTTTCCGTACAAGATAGAGTGCTGCGGCTCCTTCCAATCAGTCGGGTCGCCTGACGTGGCCACAGAATGTGCCTACAAAATTCTTGGCTCGGCCATCAAGAACGGGGCTGAGGCGATGGTTTCCACATGTCCGATGTGTACCTTTAACATCGATCACAAGCAGTCTGATATCAAACGGAAATATTTGGATTTTAAACCGATCCCGGTATTTTATTTTACCCAATTACTCGGGATTTCAATGGGACTTGATTACCAAACCTTAGGATTTGACCAGAATGCTGTCGACCCTTTACCGCTGTTAAAAGAGAAAGGGCTTCTATAAATAGCTCCTACCCTTTCCCTCTCCCCTGGCGGGAGCGGGAAAGGGTGAGGGGGCAGACAGTAAAAGTAATTGGAGAGTGTTGGATTTTGAGCAGAGCATTTAATGAGACTAAGCAAGCTGATTCAGGTTTCCCTCAGAATGGTTTCATAAAGCGGGCGATGGTGATCGGCGGAGGGATTGCTGGGATATCGGCATCGATTGATGTGGGAAATGGAGGGTATGAAGTGGTCCTGGTGGAGAAGCTTCCCTCCATCGGAGGCCGGATGCTTCAGCTTTCTGAAACCTTTCCCACACTCGACTGCGCACAATGCACGTTAACTCCGAAAACGGTGGAGACAGGGCAGCATCCTCGTATCAAACTCCTCACTTATTCAGAAGTGGAGCGGGTTGAAGGAAAGGCTGGAAATTTCTTAGTGACGATTCGGAAGAAGGCGGGCTATGTCGATTGGGAGAAATGCACGGGCTGCGGCCTCTGCCAGCAGAAATGCCCTTCCAAAAATCCATCTGAATTTGATCGGGGCATGGGGTTAGGGAAGGCCATCTATACTTTATCGCCTCAGGCCGTTCCCAATAAACCTGTCATCGACCCTTCTCACTGCCGATATTTTAAGGAAAAGAAATGTAGGGTGTGTGAAAAAATCTGTCCGGTTGGAGCGATTAACTACGAACAGCAGGACCGTTTTGTGGAAGAAAGGGTGGGAGCGATCATCACTGCCGTGGGATTTAACCTGATCCCTAAAGAAAGTTTTGGGGAATACGGATATGGCGAGGTTCCGGACGTGATCGATGGTCTTGCCTTTGAAAGGCTCAATTCTGCATCTGGACCGACCACGGGCGAGATTCGGAGGCCTTCGGACGGCAAAATCCCGAAGGAAGTTGTTTTCATTCAATGCACGGGGTCAAGAGATCCTGAACGTTACATGCCTTACTGTTCAAGGGTTTGCTGTATGTATACGGCCAAACATGCCCGGCTCTATAAACATAAGGTCCATGATGGACAGGCCTATATTTTCTACATGGATATCCGCTCCACAGGAAAGGGGTATGAAGAGTTCATCCAACAAGGGATGGAGGAAGAGGGGATCCTCTATTTGAGGGGAAGGGTTTCGCGGATCTTCCGGGACGGAGAAAAGGTCGTGGTCTGGGGTGCGGACACGTTGACAGGGAAAAAAGTTGAGGTCTTGGCGGATATGGTGGTCCTGGCAACGGCGATCGTCTCCCAGAAGGATACGAAGGATCTCGCCGGCAAGCTGGGCATCAAGACAGATGAGCATGGATTCTTAACAGAAGCCGAGAGAAAATTGAGGCCTGTCGAGACGGATATTGAAGGAATCTATATCGCAGGCTGTGCGCAAGGGCCGAAAGACATTGCCGATGCAGTGGCCCATGCCAATGCGGCAGCGAGCAAGGTTCAGGGGTTGTTTGCAAGACACTCCTAACCCCCCCCAACCCCCCTTTAGTAAAGAGGGGAGAGGGGGGATTTGTTGATCACAATTCATTATGAAAAAGCTGGGTGTTTTTATCTGTCATTGTGGAGTCAATATTGCCGGGACCGTGGACGTGAAGTCGGTTGCCGAAAAGATAGGCAAGTCCGAAGATGTCGCTCACAGTACCGATTACATCTATATGTGCTCCGAACCGGGACAGCAGATCATCCGGGAGGCGGTTCGCGAAAAAGGTTTGGATGGAGTGGTCGTGGCCTGTTGCTCACCCAATATGCATGAGAATACCTTTCGAAAGGCTGTCAAGTCTCAAGGAATGAATCCTTATCTCTGTGAAATTGCCAATATTCGGGAACAGTGCAGCTGGGTTCACCAGAAAGAGAAAGAGGAGGCAACCCGAAAAGCAGAGGAGATCATCCGGGCCACCCTCGATAAGGTGAGAAGGAATGAATCGCTGGAAACCATTGCTGTGGCTATCAACAGAAGGGTGTTAGTGGTCGGCGGCGGGATTGCCGGGATCACTGCCTCTCTTGATCTTGCTGAAGGTGGTTATGAGGTCATTCTTCTGGAAAGAGAGCCTGCCCTGGGGGGCCACATGGCGCAATTATCAAGGACTTTCCCGGATCTCGATCCTGCTTTCAATGGCCTCCTCTCCAAGGCGTCGGAGGTGGAAAAACATTCCAAGATCCAGCTCCACTGTTATTCTGAATTGGAAGATGTAAAAGGCTACGTGGGGAATTTCGACCTGGTCATTCGGAAAAAGGCAACTTCGGTGGATGGGGGAAAGTGCACCGGATGCGGCCTTTGTATAGAAAATTGCCCCGTGGAATATATTTCAGAATTTGAGAGAGGGATGGGGATACGAAAAGCGATCGATACGCTCTATCCCGGGAGTGTTCCGAACAAGACGGTGATCAACCGCCAACATTGCCGATATTTCTTGGATGGAAGTTGTCATCGATGCGAAGAAGTCTGCCCTGAAAAGGCCATCGATTATAAACAGGAAGATGAGAGGATTTCAGAAAGAGTAGGAGCTGTTGTGGTCGCTACTGGATACGAGCTCTATCCCAAAGAACAATTAGGGGAGTATGGATATGGCGAAATCCCTGATGTGATTGATGGACTTGCTTTTGAACGGATGCTTGCACCCAATGGCCCGACAAAAGGGAAAATCATTCGACCCTCCGATGGGAAAGTACCGAAGGAGTTGGTCTTTATCCAGTGTGTGGCCTCAAGGGATCCGGACCGATACATGCCGTACTGCTCCCGAATCTGCTGCATGTACACGGCCAAGCATGCAAAAATTTATAAGGAACAGGTCCCGGATGGGCAGCCGTACGTCTTCTATATGGATATCCGCTCGGACTGCAAAGGATATGAGGAGTTCCTTCAAAAGACCGTTGAGGAGAAGGGGCTTCTCTATCTCAGGGGCCGAGTCTCCAGGGTTTTTCAGGACGATGGAAGAGTAAGAGTATTAGGGGTAGATACGTTGACAGGGAAGATGGTTGAAGTGGCAGCCGATATGGTCGTCCTGGCAACGGCTATTGTTCCGAGCCATGGAGTGAAAGAGCTGGCAGCCAAACTGAGGGCGACCGTGGACCGACATGGGTTTTTGACGGAGGCCCATATTAAACTCTACCCGGTGGAGAGTTCGACGAAAGGGATCTACCTCGCCGGTTGTGGCCAGAGTCCAAAAGATATTTCAGACACCGTCTCTCAGGCCTCAGCGACAGCCAGTAAGATTCAGGCATTGCTTTCCACGGATAAGCTTCTTCAGGACCCTTTGATCGCCTTTGTCGACGAAGGAATTTGCAGTGGATGCGGGATCTGCGTAGAAATCTGCCCCTATGAAGCAAGGGAGATGGATCCTCATCGTGGAATTTCTATCGTTCACAGCGCCCT
>JBAVGF010000036.1:0-49964 GCA_049684675.1 Thermodesulfobacteriota bacterium
GAAAAAACATCGGATAAATTCATAACATCTGAAGACGTGACCCTGTTGCATTCTATTTATTTGGTGCAGTTAAAAGCATTCTTAGCGGCTCACAAGATAATGAAGGAGGACAAGGTGTTTCCATCAACTCGGTTCATCATAAAAAGAATTCCATTTCATGGAGTGGTTCCCGCTCTTATGATTATTGCTCTGACTTTATTTCCGCTATTGGCCTCAGCAGGCGAAGACCCCTGCCGTGAAATGGGTATTTATATTGGGAATCAGACCATGCTTGATGTGTGGTATACACGGAATGGCGGGCCCTGCACCATATGGAGCCACGGTCACATCCTTATTATGAAACCGGAAGATACACTCATCATTTATAGCGATATGACCTGCAAGACAGAGTATTGCTCCAAGAATCCAACTTATGATGTTTACGAGTCATTTGATGCTAATCAAAATTGTCGGGTGAGAATCCTTCCTCATTGCACCCTTTCGGACATGTAATGCTCTCAAACTTTGAGATAGGACTTTCAACTAGTAATCCTTGATGGTTTTGTCTTAACAGAACTGCACCTCTGTCAGTGCAATAAACAGCCCGCTTCTTTGACGCTTTCTTTCTGAAAGTTTCGGTTGACCAACTCTCATAAAATTTGTATATTCCAATCAGAAATCAGCAGGGTGGCGGTGTAGATATTTCTTCGTTTCCACCGAGAAAAGCTTGGCAATAAAAACACAGGATCTGCCCTTGGCATAGGACAAAAATGGCGAGACCGATAAAATAGTTTGTATCTAATTGTTATTGGCCGGAGCGTGCCCCGCAAGCCCCGCCCTGTGGGCGGGGGGCTTCAATCAGAATATAAGAATCGTCCCCAAGTTTACAAATCTGCAGGAGATCGAGGGTCAAAAACTCCCGGTTTGCCTACTTTTTGGATTTCGATTTAGGACCGAAGGGCTCCGGCAAGAACTTGCTATCCCGAACGTCCAGGAAGCCCTTCACTCCTCGCTCCTTTTGGGCATCAAACATTGCCTGTCGCTCCGGGCCGTGCGAGCAGTGAGCCAGCGTCGAGTAGGGAGCGCATACCTCCATTGCCGCTCCGATTCCATACGCTACGAATCCTGACATGATCAGTCGTTTCATAATGCGAACGGAGTCAGGAGGTACCATGGCCACCCTTTCGGCCAGGGCCATTACGGTAGGCATAAGTTTATCGTTGGGGACGCATTCATTAACTAAACCGATTCTCTCCGCCTCTTTTCCGTCGAAATGATCTCCGGTGTATAGGTAACGAGCGGCACGATGCCATCCAGCCAGTGCCGGTATTAGGAATGTGCTATTTGCATTATGACGGACTTCCGGCTGCGCAAAAACGGCGTCTTCAGAACAGTAGCACATGTCACATGCCATGGCCAGCCACATTGCACCTCCCAGACAATATCCATGGACAGCAGCGATGACGGGCTTTTTCAAACGCCAGATATCCATCTGGCGATGCTGAACATTATGGTAGTCAGAAACTTGAACAGCCGCTAGATACTCGCCGATGGTCTCGTAGAGGGCCGGATCAATGAAATTCCCCTCTTTCCCGCCGCTGGACCCCATAGAATAACCTGGGCTGAAGGCGCGACCGCCCCCCCCAATCACCATGCAGAAAACTTCCGGGTCCGCATCACCCTCATAAAGAGCCTGATGGAGGTCGTTTTCTAATTGCGGTGTCAGGGCATTCAACGTTTCGGGCTGATTCATCAATATCTTCAAAACCCCTTTGCCTTTTTCACATAAAACACAGTCATAATCGTAGGCCATGCCGCACCTCCTTTTTAGGATCAAACCTCTCACTTAAGAGTCCCGTGTCTTATCCACCTAAACGAGTTGATGGATAGCCCCAAATGCGAGTTATCGACCGCATTCTATTTTGACGATAGGGTTCTGTCAACTAAAAAACATCAAAAACCACTCATAATGTTTGATATCAGGTCTTGAAATGTGACTCAAGCTCAAAATTAGATGGATTATGTCAAATGTCAAGACACCCTATCTCTACATGTGTACGATAAAAGGGGTGACGATCAAAAGAAATTCGAGGTACACACCATATCCCAAGGAAGGGACTTTTTCCTGAAAGAGTGATTTTCAAATATTGCTAGACCATCCAACATTTCACTTGGTAATCTCTAGAGCCCAATCTTTTTCCGAAGCTTACGCCCCTACGCTTTCTCAAAAGCCAACACTCATACCAAAATGAAAAATTCAATCGTCCTTGAACAGCTTTGACTTTTTCACTCAGGGTCGGTTAAAATTGGTTCGAGCATTAGGACGGAGTACCCTCTCATGGTAGAAGATAGGAGAATGGAACCTTCCAAATATACAATTCTTGTGGTGGATGATGAAGAGCGATTAAGAAACTTAATCGTTACTTTCCTATCCAATCTAGGACATTCATGCGTCACAGCAATTGATGGAGTTGATGCTCTGGATAAAATGAAGGGAAATAAAATCGATGCCGTCGTAACAGATAGAAAAATGCCCAACATGGATGGAATTACTCTTGCTGCTAAGATTTCAATACACTACCCTGAACTCCCGGTAATGATAATGACAGCGTTTGAAGAAGACCATGTTGCCGGAATAGCAATTTCTGTTGGGGCTCGAGATTTTATAAAAAAGCCATTCTCACTTAATGAGTTTTCCATTAGATTACATAAGATGATCAATGACTCGGAAGCTGAAAGGCGAATGAAGAGGGAAAAGGACATAGATAAGGATATCCAAGGATCTACAAATGAGTTAGAGCCTCCGAAGCAAACGAAGAGGGAAGAGGACGTAGATGAGTTTATCCAAGAATTTATAAATGAGTTAGAGCCTCCGAAGCAAATGAAGAGGGAAAAGGGTGTAGATGATGGCATGCAAAAACTTTTAGATGAGTTAGAGGCAAGCTTAAAGAAGATTTAGAACCCCGCTAAAAACAAATAATTCCTTCACGTCAGAAAATTAAGCATTTCGGCCATCCCAAAAGTGTTATTTGAGGGGTGAGGAGTTAATCGTAACCCACTCTATATTACTTCTATTAATTGTGCATATCTCTACGAGTAATCGTTACTCTTTAGGATTATCCTAGACGAATAGTTGTAGGTGGAAGCGTTAAATCAGCATCAGGACTGGCACGATTTGGGAGAAAAGAGGAGTACTTCCTAATCGAATTTCAATCTGTTCCCATTTTAATACAATATTTCACATCGAAATCAACAGGCTTTCAAATTGAAAGTACTCTCACTTCTCCCGACCCCATCACGCGCAGGACGTTTTCTATTGAAGCTATTATTTCTTTCCCGAGATCCTTTTGAGATCGAACCCTAAGAAGCAAGCATTTCAGTTTTAAAAATTCACTGCTGTCCGCGAAGCGTCTAATTACCTTCTGGACTTCTGAAGGAGATATTTCCTTTAAATGGGTTAAAGCCCCACGGAACTCTTCTTCCGTATATCGTTCGAGGATATCATATTCTCGCAATCGCATGCGGGATTGAAGGGTATCGATCAATGTGACCTCTCCTAACAAGGCAAAGAGGGAGATGCTCCGCGTCTCATTCCGAATGATCTCTCGTCTCTGTCCATCCTTCAAATCAGACCGAGGTTTATAGTCGAGCGCGAATAGACTCCGTAGATTTTTTTCAAGGATGATCTGATTTCCCTTAGAATGAAACCATGGAAACGTTATTTGCTGACGGTGCGCCTCAAAATATTCTTCCCTACCTTTTAGCTTGCTCTTTGCTTCTATTTCCTGCAATGTGTATTCGAATTTCGAGTACAAACTCTTAGCCAAAAATGCAATTTCCATGATTTCTCTTTCGCGCTGATAGTCTCGGCGATAATACTGCCTGTATTTTCCTTCGAGAAGTTGCCTGGCTACGCCGATCCTTGTGAGTTGATCCTGAATTTTTTTATAGGTCTGGCGGGTCTCGGTAATGATATCTATTGGGACATTCCTCTCCGCGGTAATCATCAAGCATAACCCCTGAAATTGGTCCATCGCCTCTCTAAGGTCGAAACGGGTATTCTCCATGATTCGTTCTAAGCCTGCCGCAATTCCTTGAAAACTTCCTCGCTCCACAATCTACCTCGAACTTGGTCCGCTCAGATACACCCGTCGCGGCGGGCCCCATCGATTACTCGCCGTTTGGCTTTGTTCGCCTCGTTTTTCTTCTATTCTTTCTCAGCAAGAATGATACCAGGTAGTTAAAAAAATCAATATCATAAGAGAAAACAAGATGTATCACGTATAGCGGGATCAAATGTTTTATCGGTGAGCCGACAAAAAATGTCACTTTTTATCTTTTACCGAAATGCAACTTTCATAGAATTCCTTTAGAAATCAACCAGTTCAACCATCAAATCCCTCTTGGCATTCAAATTGCGTCATTAATTCAAAGACTTTTCAGAAAATGCTGAACAAGTCATGCAACGACTCATCGAGCGGAAAGCCAGGAGATCCAGATTCTGCAGAGATATTTCATTCAGGTGGAAGTGTGAGGTAATCTCTTAAAGGAATATTAGGCATATGATTGTTTATAAATTTTATTTACGTGATCCAATAAAGGGTGACATATTTCTTGGCGCATTACCAGAGAGGAGAAGAAATCCACAAAGAATTACTGAAGAGTCCACTGAAGAATCCGTTATTAACTGGGGAAGAACATATTTTGGTAAGAATGCCAAGGATGAGGATATCTATTTCATTAAAACTGTTTTGGAGGAAAGGGAGAAACGGCACCCAGACCTCTCTCCACCATAAAATGACTTAGGGAAAAGACACCTAGAAAATAGATTCTTTATTCGCCTTTAATCAGCAAAATGCAGGTCAGAAATTGCTCTGCCTCTACCCCTCCCACATTTCCGTCGGTAATCATCAACCCCCATATCATCCTGCTATTGTGGACTTGTAGGTGGAACAAGGCACCGAATCCTTCCTTCCACTCATATCAAATCCCGTACTTCTTCCTGCGGCGCCATAGGGTAGCCTGATCTATGCCGAGTATATCTGCGGCCTCTTGAAGCGATTTTGTCGTAGCCAACACCCGCCGGATATGTTCCTCCTCGATTTTCTCCAAAGAGACCCTATCGCCAGGTCTTGCGCCTGAATCACTTGGCAACAGATTTTCAGGAAGACATTCAATACCAACCTTGTCTGTTTGACAGAGAATGGCTGCCCGTTCAACAACGTTTCGCAGCTCTCTGAGGTTTCCCGGCCAGTGGTATTGCTTAAAGGCTTGAAGCGCCTCCGGGGTAAAACCGTGAAAGAGATGATGCCCGGCCCGACCAAAGAAGGCCAATAACCTCTCAGCAAGGATCGTTACATCCTCCGGGCGTTCACGCAAAGGGGGAATGTCGATCTGGATCACATTGAGTCGATAAAAAAGGTCCTCACGAAACTGACCTTCTTTGACTGCTCTATCGAGATCCCTGTTGGTGCTGGCGATGATGCGGACGTCCGCTTTTCGTGTTGCAAGATCTCCCACCCTTTCATACTCTCTGTCCTGAAGAAAGCGCAGAAGTTTTGGCTGCAGGTTTGCCGGCAAATCGCCGATCTCATCTAATAAAAGGGTCCCACCTTCACATGTTGAGACGCGGCCAGGATTATCCCGCACAGCGCCTGTGAACGCCCCTTTTATATGTCCGAATAGTTCGCTCTCCAAGAGTTCGGGAGAAAAGGTGGGGCATGAAACAATACAAATCGGTTTGCTGGCTCGATGGCTCCAGTGATGGATGGCACGGGCGAGAAGCGTTTTACCGGTTCCGCTTTCCCCGCGCATAAGAATGGTGGCGTCAGTGGAAGCAACCTGCCGTGAAACGTTAATCACTCGCTGCATGACAGCGTTTGTGGTCGAAAAATCCGCCTCGGGGTTTAACCGACCCAGATCTTCCTGCAGGGATGCAACTCTCTGTTCCAATGTCCGCATCTCAAATACCTTGTGGAGAGCAAGCTTTACTTGAGCAGGAGTAAAAGGTTTCGGAATGTAGTCGGTTGCCCCGCGTCGCATGGCCTCGACGGCCGTATCGATAGAAGCGTAGGCTGTAATGACAATAATCTTAAGCCATGGCGCTGCTGCCAGCAAAGGAGGGATTAAATCCAGTCCATCTTCCGTACCAAGCCTGAGATCTACGAATGCAAGTTCAAAGGACCTTCGTGATGCCTCCGCTAAGGCATCCTGAAAGTTGCTGACAGCAATCACTTTGTGACCTTCGGTCTCAAGGCAGACGGATAGAGTCTTGCGGATGTTGACCTCGTCATCCACGATAAGGATATTGAGCGACTGGCTTATGGTTGCGGTCATCTATGGCTGAAATTACAGCATCTGCCGGAGGGCCTGCTCGCTTTCGCGCTTGACAAGGGCGAGGACTTTATCTTCCGGCTGAAATTCTGTTTCTCCGTAGGGGATGATGACCTCCTCTCCACGAATCACGGCGATAAAGATGGAACCTGTCGGAAGGGCGAGATCTTTGATCTTCTTTCTCACAATATGCGAAGACCGCGTCAGCTGAACTTCCACGATCTCAATATCTCCGGCTTTCAACGTGAGGAGCGGGATCATCATATCTCCCGCTCTCACCTGCTCATGGATAATGGCGTTGATCAGCTTGGTCCCGCTCACCGAGGCATCGACACCCAGGCCGGCAAAAAGCTCTTCATTCCGGGGATTATTCACCCGGGCGATGGTTCGAGGACGGAGAAACATTAGTTTGGCAACCTGACATACGACCAGATTGTCCTCGTCATTGCCCGTCGTTGCCACGACAACATCTGCGCGGTTCGCTCCCGCCTCTTTTAAGGCCTCCACCGTCGAACCGTCCCCCTCCATAATGGCATCGTGAAACTCCATTGAAAGGATGCCCACCTTGGCTCGGTCTTTCTCGATGAGCATCACCTCATGGCCATGACCTTGCGTCATCAAGAGCTTTGCAAGGTGATATCCTACTTTCCCCGCACCCACAATGATGATATACATTTCCCTTCCTCTCAACCTCCTTGGATCGTTTGTACGATATCTTTAATCACCAGGTCGGTGGGGCAAACCGTCTCCACCCCCAGTTCTTTATAGAGCCCCGCCAGAATGGAGTCGTGAACCACCGCAATCACCCTTCCCAGTTGAAAAGTTAGTTTCACCCTCTGGGCAATCATTAAATTATTATTATCCTTGTCCGTTATCGCAAAGAGGATGTCGATCTTCTTTTCAAAGGTCGGACGGACAAACTCTTCCACCAGGCCATTGCCCACTATCCGTTCCCCCGAAAATTTTTCCGAGAGCCTGCGGAAGGCCTGCTGATTCCTGTCGAGAACCACCACCTGATGTCCTTCCTCGTCTAAACGGTTGGCCAGAACAGATCCTACTCTGCCACATCCGATGATCATTACTCTCATCCGGTTCCTCCCGTTATGTTTCTGCGGAGAGTCTGTCCACAATCACTTCGCAGGGGGCACGGCGCAGGATAAGATCAGAGGTCCGCCCCAAAATCTCCTGCGCCATGCGAATCTCTGACCGAATCCCCATCACGATCAAATCAGCATCACGATCCTTGGCCGCTCTGATAATTTCTTCTCCTGCAACTCGTCCTCGCCTCACCTCTCCCTTTCCCTGAAGTCCTCTCAGGCTGACAATCTCCTCCCCACGCTTGATCACATCTTCTGCCTTAGCCTCTGCGTCAGGCATCGGTGCTTCTAAGGGGAGTGTCCTGGGAACTTCGAGAACAGTCACAAGATAGATCTCCGCCTTCTGTTCTTCACCCAGGCGGCAGGCCAATTCAATTCCCCGTTCGGAATAGATGGTCCCCGATGTTGGAACCAAAATCTTCTTGATCGCCCCGACAGCTCTTCTGGCCTTCGCTGCCGCTTGGGGGATGGCTCTGGGAACATGAAACATCCACCAGAGAAGGGCAGTCATAGACGCCGTAAAGATAAAAGCCAGAAATGCCCCTATAAAGCTGATCTGAATCTCAGATCCCATCTCTTCTGCCTCTCTTTTGAAAGTATGCCCAGATCATTCTGATTCGAAACAGACCGAAGAGCAAAAGCGCAGCTCCGAGGATCAAGGAAGGAATCGCCCACCTCACGAAAAGGGTCTGCCATAAGATGTAAAAACCCAGAACGACCATGAAGCCGGTCGTGATCATCTGAAAATAATCCCGCCATCCAGGTCGCTCAGGAACTTCGGGTAACTTTACCAAACGCCTTCTCCTTTTCCCGTTTATCTCTTTCAGCCAGGGCGATTTTGTACTGTTCGAGCATGTCAAATTCCTCTGCTGAGGTCAATATATTCTTTTGCTCTTCCTCCCAGTTGTGTTTGACACTGCCCATCAACGGGAGCCCTTTTTTCTTTCGAAACCAGAAATAGTAAACCAAACAGGCCAGAACCCATCCCGGGCCTGCAATCCGGCCTATCTCATGGGTCAGAATAACCTCAAAAAGAATAAAACTGACTCCTATCATCCCGATGAATCCAAGGACCGGGATGTCTACCGTCTTCCCTTTGTGATTCCATTTGATGTTGAGAGGCATTTTATATGGCCGCGGGGAATAAGGATCAGAGAACCGTAGCTTGATCATTGAGATGAAGACGAGGAGATAACCACTTGCTGCCCCAAAAGCGTACATATTCCCGAGCGTATCCATGGCACTGGGTGTTAGAAACGCAAGAATTGCTTCAAGCATACCAATGAGGGAAAAGAATACAATAGTGCGGACCGGCGTTCTATATTTCGGATGAACTTTATCAAACCAGGGAGTGATCAGATGGAGTTCGCTCATCGAATAGGTGAGACGTGACGCGCCCATGACACCGGTATTAGAAGAGATCAGAAGGATCGTTGCCCCAAGGATGGCCGCAAAGGGTCCAGCCATCACACCAAAAATAGGAATGGCATGGGCGAGTTTGGCTACAGGATCTCCCTGCGGAAATTCCTGCCAGGGGAGAACGCCAAGTCCCATCGTCGAAAACGCCATGGCAAAGATGAACACCGTAAAAATCAAAGTGATGGAGGTTCGCGGAATGATCGTGGCCGGTCTTCTGGTCTCTTGAGCCGCCTGAGAGATCGATTCCAATCCCACGAAGGAGATGATCGCTAAGGACGAACCATACATAAACTCTTTCAAGGTTGGAAATTGGGTCTTCCATTGTAAGACGAAGAGCTCGGGTTTCCATGCGAAAAGAAAACCCAGTACAATAATGGACGATTCCGTGATGATGTCGATGGCACCGATGACCTCGTTGAAGAGGGAGGATTCACGGACTCCCCGGATGTTGAGCCAGATGAGAAAGCTGATGAGAATGATCGTTTCGGCTGCCCAGATAGGATTCACTTTCTTAAAGACCCAGATGTCCATCGCAAAATACTCCGGTGGAACACCTATGACAAAAGGCATGAAGAAGTTCATATACCCAGCCGAGGCAGTAGCAAAGAGGGCAATATCAATGGTGTAGTCCAACAGAAGGGCTACCCCCGCCGCATATCCCCAAAAGTCCCCCAAACCCCTTAGCGCGTAGTAATGGCCTCCTCCAGCAACTGGGTAGGTCGACGCCATCTCCGTATATGAAAGTCCGATCATGATATAGATGAGGCCAGCCACAAAAAAGGCAAGGCTCGCTCCACCATGAGCAGCTCCCATTACCAGACCTAAGGCGGCGTAGATATCGGCTCCGACATCGGCATATCCCCACATATAGGAACCCCAAACCGTCACGTCTCTACGGAGTTCCACTTTCTCCACCGGGCAAGAAGCTTCTTTCAGCACCTCGTTCTTCATATTCATCCCAAAAAAAAAGTAGAGGAAGGTCCCCTACCCTCGATTCTCTCCCTTAGTCGCCTGCGGAGTTAGCTGGCGGGTTAGGATTAAGGGATATCCTTTCCGGCGTATTTGGAATTCACCCCAAAAAATCGGTTCCCCCGCTTATTTCAATTCGGCCAGTATATTAGAAAAAAATATATATAAACTACCGATCCTTGTCAATCCTTTTTCGGAGGTGATGTTTCACCGACAGAGTCCATGGTTCCTAATCGACTCGTATGACGGACATCGTCCCCCCTATCGTCACAGGGTCGTGCTTCGATGCTGAACACACAAAAATGCTTTCGTGCAGTAAGACGTTGCAGCAAGGAAGGACTACCTTTGGCTGCCGCGGTTAAAGATCATCACCTATTTACAAAATTTTTGCGATTTTGCACAGAATTTCACCTTCGCCACTGGCTCTCTTCTAAATATTGACCTCTGCAACAATCTAATTAGCTTATAATATTCATCACTTATAATTGAAATATGCAAAGAGTGCGGAAAGCGGTGTGGAGTTGGCCCAATCGGCCGGCGATTCGATCCGTGTCATCCGGGAGTATATACAACAGGTGGCGACAGCTGCCGGTCAGATTGCAGCCAGTGCGCGCCAGCAATTGGTTGGAATGGATCAGATCACACGGGCGATGGAGACGATCAATCAGGGGGCAACCCACACACAGAAAGACATGGAACAGGTGGATCAGGCGACGCAAAACCTGGAAGATTTGGCGACGCAATTGACCGGCATTGTACACCAATACAAGATCGAATGAAAGAAGGGTGAGCAGGTTAAAAGATATCGGCAGAAAAAATATAGATCTCTGTCTCTTTTTCCTTCCATGCCGTTGAGGGAAGGCCTGCCTTTTGGCAGGTGTGCTCTAAAAAGGTCTGGCGGTCCCATCCATACTCTGTAGCGACCTGCGGTAAGAGAAGCCCTGAGTACCATCCTTTCTTTAAGTAGATTCCATGCTTCCCAACTTGAATCTCGTTCACGTCTTTGATCTTCTTAAGAGGGGTCAAAACAGATACCTCAAACTCCAACTCTGGAAGTTCACTCTCGCTTACGGGGCTGAACCGAGGGTCGCGGAATGCGGCAGCCTCAGCCATGTCTTCAATGGTCTTGTGAAGCGGCCCATGCCCCTCAATGTATCCAATGCAACCCCTCAGTTGTCCTCTCTTGTGAATGGTGACGAAGGCACCCCGGTTCTCCTTCAGAACGGGCGACTCAATCTTGAATTCTGGGACGGCCTTCCCTCTGGCCTTATTTTCGACCACCGTTCTTACAATATGATGGAGGGTCTTCTTCTCTTCCTGATTTAACCCCAAATCGACGCCAACCTTCTTTTCATCCTTCATCTTTTCTTTTCCCCCGGCTGCCTTATATAGCACTCCAGCCCCATACCCAACGACGCGACTGCGATCCCCGGTCACATCTCCAGAGTTGAGATATTTGACCACTTTTCCTCTATTCGCCCCCAGTGCTTTAGCTGCCAGCATGATGGAAATGATTGGCCCTCCGCCACAGGCTTCGCAGCTGCCATTCTTCAAATCTCGGCTCAATCCTTCAGGATCAAACCGATCAATATGGTTCAGAATGATCTTGTCAAGTCTTACCGCCTCCTCATAAGAATGAAAATGTGAGAGATCTGAGCTGGCAATCAGTAATACCTTTCTTCCTTTAACCGCCTCGGCAATAGCTGATGCAAGATGTTGGCAGGTCTCCCAGCTCCAGTAGGGCTCCATCACAATGGGGACCAGTTTAAATGATTTCAGAGCGACTTGTAAGAAAGGAATTTGAACTTCCAAGGAATGTTCCTGGGAATGAGCCTCGGGAAGAAATTGAATCTCCTTCCATTGCCCCATCATCTTTTTGGAGAGCTGTACATCCACGGGGACTGTACCGAGAGGAGTTCGATAACCTCCTCGATCATAAAGGGACGCTCCTTTAAAAAGAGCCCGGTGGCTTGGGGCAACTACGACAACAGAATCAAACGCCTTTCCCTCTATGAGCTTATAGGCGTAGGCAGCCACCTGGCCGGAATACATATATCCGGCGTGGGGTGAGATCAGGGCAACGATTTCACCTTCCAGCTGCTCCTTCTTTGCATTTTCAAGATAACGCCTCACGTCCCGTGAAAGGACTTCCGGGTTATCGGGATAAAATGCCCCTGCGACAGCCGGCTCCCTGATCTCTTTCATCCCCGTCTCCTTACCTTTCCCAGAAGTCTGGGCAATGGCTGTCGAACCTATGAGGAGGAAAAAACTGATTAAGACACCGAGGTAGATATACCTTCTCATGATCCATCTCCCCGTCCCTGTCTGCTGTCCAATAGAACCGTTACCGGTCCATCGTTGATAAGATGAACCTCCATCTTCGCTTGAAACTCCCCCGTCTCGACCGGAATGCCTCGTTCCCTCAATTTTAAAATGAACCGTTCATAAAGATGTTTCGCCGCGGAAGGCTCTTCTGCCTCTGTGAAAGAGGGCCTCCTCCCTTTCCGGCAATCGCCGAAAAGAGTGAACTGGGAGACGACCAATATCTCTCCACCTATCTCTTTTAAAGAAAGGTTAAACTTCCCGGAGTCGTCTTCGAAGATTCTGAGCTCAGGTATCTTGGAGGTCAAAAAAGAGAGATCGCTCTCTCCATCTCCTTTTCCCACACCAAGGAGCACCAGAAGGCCCTTTCCAATCTTTCCAGATACTCGGCCATCCACACAAACCTGGGCAGATTTTACCCTTTGGATCACGGCCTTCATATTTATCGTGTCCGTGTCCGTGCCACGTGCCCGCCACTTTTATCTGAAATTTGTTCCTCGTGACTCATGACTCGTAATTTCTGAATTCTCAATTCATAACTCATAACTCTTAATTCTTAATCTTCTTTCTCCTTTTCCTTCTTTGCCTGAGCAATCACTTTCTCAGCCATTTGAGCAGGAACTTCCTCATAGTGGGAGAATTCCATGGTAAAGGTTCCACGACCCCCCGTTTTGGAATTGAGGTCCGGCGCATATTTCAACATTTCCGACATGGGGACATTGGCTTCGATCATTTGATAATTTCCTTTGGAATCGACTCTCAAAACCCTTCCCCGGCGGCTGTTGAGGTCGCCGATCACATCACCGATGTTCTCATCCGGTGCCGTCACCACAACCTTCATGATGGGCTCAAGAAGCACTGGGTTGGCTTCTTGCACCCCCTTCTTAAAAGCCATGATCGCAGCGATCTTGAATGCCATTTCCGAGGAATCGACCTCATGAGATTTCCCGTCATAGAATCGGACTTTTACGTCCACGACCGGATAGCCAGCCAGGACGCCACTTTGCATCGCTTCAGTAATTCCCTTTTCGACCGCCGGAACAAAATTTCTCGGGACGTTCATCCCTGTGAGGGCGTTTTCGAATTCGAAACCCGATCCCCGTGGAAGGGAAGAAACATCGAAATGGACTTCAGCGAACTGCCCCCGGCCCCCGGTCTGTTTCTTATGACGATAGATCACCCCGGTCTTCGATCCACGGATCGTCTCTTTATACGGAACCTTCGGGACGCTGAGGTTGACCTCCACCCCAAATTTCCTTTTTAATTTTTCAACGATCACTTCCACATGGGTCTGCCCCACACCGGAGAGAATGATCTCGCCGGTTTGTTCGTCTCGGCCCAACATCATCGTCGGATCTTCTTCGTGGATGCGCGCCAGGGAAGCGGTAATCTTGTCCTCATCCCCTTTGCTCTTTGGGGTCAACGCGTAGGAGATCACGGGAAGGGGGAGCTTCGTTTCTTCGAATACAATGGGTTTTTTCTCATCGGAGAAGGTGTCACCCGTCGTCGTTTCTTTCAATTTCGCAACCGCCACGATATCCCCTACGCCAGCGAAGCCTACCGGCTTCTGCTTCTTCCCTTCCAACAAGAAAATTTGGCCGATTCTCTCCCTCACATCCTTTTTGGAATTGTAGAGGGTGGAATCTGCATTCACGGACCCAGAATAAACCCTGAAGAGACTCAGTTTTCCGGCAAAGGGATCGGCGATCGTCTTAAAGACAAAGGCGGACAAAGGCGCATCTTCTTTGGGTTCACGGGTTTCAGGTTCTCCCGTCCTGGGATTCTTTCCCTGAACCGGACCCCTTTCCAAGGGTGAGGGAAAGCAGGAGATCGCCAGATCCAGAAGGGGTTGAATCCCTATATTTCGGGCGGAGGAACCGCAAACCGCAGGAACCAATTTTCTTTCCATCGTTCCTTTTCGAAGACACCGAATAATCTCCTCTATGGAAACCTCTCCTGACTCTAAATATTTTTCCATTAATTGATCGTCCATTTCCACCACGGTCTCGACCAGATTCTCACGAAGTCGCTCTACCTCTTTTTTTATGTCCGGAGGAACATCCTTGAGCTCGAATTGGCCGCTTCCGTCTTCACGATAGAACCAGGCTTTCCCCTGAATCAAATCCACCACTCCCTTGAAATTCCCGTCTCCTCCTATGGGAAATTGAACAGGAACAGCGCGCTGAGAAGGAAAAGTCTTTTTCACCTCGTCCACCACTTTGAGAAAATTGGCCCGCTCCGTATCCATTTTGCTCACATACAGAATTCGTGGGACTTGAAATTCGTTGGCATATCCCCACACTGTTTCGGTGTGTACCTTGACCCCCGAATTTCCGCTGACAACAATGATGGCCCCATCCACCACCCTCATGGAGGCTTTTGCCTCAGCGATGAAATTGGCATACCCTGGTGTATCAATGATATGAAACGAATGCTTATTCCACTCAAAATGAGAAAGAGAGGCGCTGATGCTAATCTTCCGATTAATCTCCTCCGGTTCAAAATCCATCAAAGAGGAGCCATCATCGACGCGGCCAAGGCGAGTATTTTCGCCGGCGTCAAAGAGAACGGCCTCTACCAGGGAAGTCTTCCCTTCACCGCCGTGGCCGAAGGTTCCTATGTTTCGAGTGGTGGTTGGTTCGCCTCGCTTCATCTCTTCTCCTTTCCGTCACTTATCCCATTCAGAAGAACGATACATTAAATTACCTTTTTTCTCAATAAAAAGTCAACCCTCCGAGATTTGCCCTCCCCGGGTTTTTCTCTTTTGTGTTCTATTCTTGCCCGATCGGGATAGGTCCCTGAAGAGGCTTCATCGGCCCAACCTTTTTAATGTTTGGCTTCATAGGTTTCAAGGGGAAACCGGAGGTTCAAGATCTGGCGCTATTTCATCCTGTTTGCCCTCAGCGTGGGCCTTATGAAGCCTCAGAGGGGTTCTACCCCGATCATGGGCGAAGAAAGAACTGGAAGGGGACAAGTCCGGCAATCATTGACACGGGAGAAGGATTTCCTTAGAATGTTTGGCAACGAGGTTCTCATATGAAGAGTTCTGTCTTCTTTTCGGATCTGAAGGTTGAATCCGGGAAAACCCTCCTGGATAAATTGGACATCCTATTGGATCGCGCTGATTTGAAGGGAAAGATCGGGGAGAAGGATCTGGTGGCAATTAAACTCCATTTTGGGGAGAAAGGAAATACAGCCTACGTTCGCCCCATCTTCTTGAGAAGAGTGGTGGATCGAGTCAAACAATATAAGGGAAAGCCTTTCTTAACCGATACCAACACCCTATACGGTGGAACTCGTAGTGAAGCGGTCTCGCATCTGACGACCGCCCTTGAAAATGGGTTCACCGAGTCTGGGGTTAATGCCCCTATTCTGATTGCCGATGGGTTGAGAGGCAATAGTGCTGTGAAAGTTCGGATTGACAAACCTATTTTCAAAACAGTTTCCGTCGCCCGAGAGATCTACATGGCGGATGGACTGATCACCGTCACCCATTTCAAAGGTCATGAGCTGTCTGGGTTCGGAGGAGCCTTGAAGAATCTGGGAATGGGATGCGCCAGCCGTGAAGGAAAGTTGAGTCAACATTCAAACATCTCCCCCCAAGTCAATGGGAAAGCCTGCAAAGGATGTAAAGCCTGTCTCGGTTGGTGCGCACAGGAAGCGATTTCGCTGCGTCTGCCTCAACCGGAAGTCGAAACCAAACACAGTATTGCCTTTATCGATCCTAAAAAATGCGTTGGATGTGGGGAATGCATCCTCACCTGCCCTTCAGCGGCTGTTCAGATCCAGTGGAACGAGAGCGTTCCTATTTTCCAAAAGAAAATGGTGGAGCATGCTTATGGGGCGATCCAGAAGAAAAAGAGCAAGACTCTATACCTTAACTTTCTCACTCAGGTCTCCCCTGCCTGTGACTGTTATGGGTATTCCGATACACCGATTGTCAATGATATTGGGATTCTTTCTTCTGAGGATCCGGTTGCGATCGATCAGGCGTCGGTTGATTTGGTGAATGGGCAAGAAGGAAATCGATCTTCCAAACTCACTGGCGCCTGGGAACCTGGAGAAGATAAATTTCGAGCTATTTATCCACAGGTGGACTGGACCGTTCAGCTTGCCTATGCCGAAGAAATTGGCCTGGGAACAAGGGAATACGAGTTGATTAAGATCTAACCACCCACATGGCAGGCTTTAACCCCCAAATTCCCTAAACCAAGAACCGAGATCCCGAATCAAGTTCGGGATGACAAACCACAAGAGCAAAACCCTGTTGTCATGCTTCTATGTTGAAAAGCAAGTCTCAATCAGCATGGACCTGGTGTTCGATAATGTGTTTAAGGACAGCACCAATCTCTAAAATCAACCTTCTATTAGCAGACATATCCTTATGGGATGGCTGCAGAATCTTTTTATATTTTAAAGGGTGGGCACGGGAGTCTGAACTGTAGCAGCCATCATCTTACGATGAGCTGCAAGCATGACATATCCGTTGCCCACGAGAGCGATCGATGAGGTCGGAACCTGTCCCAATGCCTTTAGAGTTACTGAATCACACACGGAACGTATTCCGCCTGATTTTTCAGAACGTAGCGGATCCGATTCAGGAGTTTCCTTGCAACCTTGACGATGGCCTTCGTCTTGCGCATCCTTTTGCAGTATTCCTCGAAGGCCATCAGAAGCGCCGGGTCCTTACGGATTGCGGTCCAAGAGGCTTCAATGAGCAGCCATCTCAACTGCGAATGGCGCCGCTGCGTCAGACTCCCAACGTATTCTTTCTCTCCACTTTCTTGCGTGTCTGGAACCAGTCCAACGTAACAGGACAACTCGTCCAGAGACGGGAAACGCAAGATCTCCCCCAGTTCTGTCAGCAAGATCATGGCCGTCAGCGTGCTGATCCCGGGCACCGTCTTCAACAAACGGACAAGGGGCCAATACTCCTGAGTCCTGGCCAAGCGCAGGATGGCCCGGTTCAAAGAGGCGATCAACTGGCGCAGATGGCTCAGTTCCTCCAAGTGGGCCTTCAGGGCGATATCCCCGCTGGCTCGCTCCATCCGAATCCCCTCGATCCATTGGATGAATCGCCGGGACCAATGGCCCATCTCCCTTTCCTCCGGAATCACCACTCCATAAAAGAGCAGTATGGCTTTAATCTGGTTTTTGCACCTCGTTTGCTTCCTCACCATGCTCTGACGGGTCCGGATCAGGGTGCGATCTTCCAGTTTCCATCTGCAGGGGACATAGATCCCTTCAAGCTCCCCACTTCGAAGACTCCGGGCCAGTTTGCGGCAGTCGACCGGATCCCGCTTGGTTCTCCGCTCTTTATTCTTCGTGGGGATGTCCGCCGGGTTCACCACAAGACACTGGATCCCTTTCTGCCTCAGTTGGTCGTGGATCCAAAACCCACAATAGCCCGCTTCATATACCGAGCGATAGTCTCCTCCTGGAAAGTGATGCCGCAGGTAGTGAAGCAGCTTATCCACTTCAGGCGGTTGGTTGAACGTCTTATACTCCCCATACTTCGAGAAGATACTCACACTCCAGCTCTTTTTGTGGACATCCAGACCGATGTAAATAGGTTGACCACTAAAATCAAGTCTGCTACTCTTAATATTAACCATGGCAAGCCTCCTTTCGGTGAGTTTTTGCGTCGTACCAAAAACTATATCCGAAAACCCGAGACTTGCCATTCTTTTTCAATCATAAGGTCTGAACTTGTTTCAGCATCTGATGAATGATTAAATGATGCATCCGCGGGGGTTTTGAGGGGGTCAGTATTTTACTTCTTTGAGGAAAAGCCCTTGGGCTGGGGCGGTGGGGCCTGCTTCTTTTCTGTCTTTGGAATTCAAGATCTTCCGAAAATCCGTAGCCTTCATTCTTCCTTTTCCAATCTCGACTAATGTCCCGATGATTGACCTCACCATCTGCTTCAAAAAACCGTTGGCCTCGATCTCGAATCGGATGAGGCCGTCTCGCCCCCTCTTCCATTCCCCCCGGATCACTCTTCGGACCGTCGTACGAGTAGGAGATCCTACTGTGCGGAAAGCGGAGAAGTCATGTTCTCCAATCAAACTATGGGTCGCTTTCTTCATCTCTGCCAAATTCAATTTTTGAGGGATATGCCAGACATATCCTCGATGAAAGACTGATCGAAGATTCCGGTTGAGAATTCGATACTCATACACTTTGCTTTTCGATTGCTTCCGGGCATGGAAACCTTCGTCAACCTCTTCTACCTCTCGAATCACAATGTCAGGAGGGAGGAGACTGTTCAGTGCCCTTTGGATCGTACGGATATCCATCTGGCTTTGCGTCCTGAAGTGAGCTACCTGGCCTAACGCATGAACGCCCGAATCCGTTCTCCCAGATCCAATCACATGAATTCTCTCAGAAGTAAGACGTGACAGCTTCTCTTCAAGCATCCCTTGAATGGTTGGGCCATCTGGCTGTACCTGCCATCCCCTATAATTCGTTCCGTCGTATTCAATCAGAAGTTTTATGTTTCGCATAATCTTCGCCCCCATTAAA
This sequence comes from Thermodesulfobacteriota bacterium, assembly GCA_049684675.1. Classification (GTDB taxonomy): domain Bacteria; phylum Desulfobacterota; class BSN033; order BSN033; family UBA1163; genus UBA1163. The sequence continues at coordinate 18,642 of JBAVGF010000036.1, forward strand.
TGAAGGCGCTACAGCTAGCCTCCGCTTACTGCCTTCCACCTACCGCTTTCCACCTTCCGCTTACTAACTTTACCGCCCATCCTGGCTTGATCGAGATGGCTCCTGACGAGCAGACTTCCTGACAACAGAAGCAACGAATACACTTCCCATAATCGAAGGCGAGACCTTCGCCTCTCTTCTTCAAAGCCTTTGCAGGACAGATCTCTCCGCAGCGCTCACATCCTTCACATAGCTGATCGTCAATCCAAGGTTTGGAGGTCAATGCATTCTTCAACGCCTTTCGCATAAATCCAGGAAGATTCCAGGAGACCCCAATGGCCGGGGGAAGTTTGAAGCTGGAAATCTTCGACGCCTCGATCGATTCTCCCACAACTTCGATCGAATCGCTTCCCATCCCGTCCTCAAGGGCCACCTGATTTGTGGGGATCGACTTCCTCGGGATTCCTAAGAGATCACACACGACGAGATCAATACTTAGCGCATCTTTGCTCGCCAAAATCAATCCAAGTTGGACCGGATCTCCGCTTCCAGGCCCATTTCCTTCCATGCCCACGACGCCATCGAGAATCGTCAAGGTGGGTTGGACGACCCTGTATAGATCCAAGAGAATCTGGGCAAAAGCCTTCCGGCTCTCTCCCGCCCTGAGATGCCACAAAGGCTTTCTCGGCCCAGGAACACATCCGAAAAGATTCTTCACGCCCAAGGTGAGAAGCATCTGGCCGTGGGTCTTCCACTTCGCGAGATTAATGACCACATCGGCTTCCAAAACAGACCGATCGATCTCCAGGTGCTTGAAGAACTTTCCGTTTCTATTTTTAGGAATGATGGGATCATTGAATTCCTTAAGAGGACAACTGGTCTCCTCTGCTACCTTATTGATCCCTGATTTCTCAGCAGCCCTCGCCAAGCTCCCAATCGATGGACTATCCCCGATGAACGGAACGCCTCCTGCCTCTCGGACGATCTGAATCATCCCTCTAACGATAGAGGGGTGAGTCGTCACAGCTTTTTCTGGAGGTTTTCCGTATAGGAGATTCGGTTTAAGGAGGACGTGACTGCCCTCACCTACAAAAGCCTGGATCCCTCCAATCAGGTCGATGGCCTGCCGTAGTGCGGTCAAGACCTTTTCTTCCTCATAATCTCTGCACTTGACAATGGAGACAGAAGATCTCATCTAACCCAAATGTTCCTTCCCGGTCATTTCGTGAATAGAGATTTCGATCACCGCTGTTCTCTTGAGAAACTCTTTTGCTACACCCCCATAGCTGCCCTCCGGTTGGTATTTCTCCATAAACCTTTCAAGAATTTCTAATTTTTTGTCAAGCCGCCTCACAATGACAGCATTTCCCTTGACGATGATGCTGCGATAGTAATAGGTACTCCTACAAACGGGTTCTACCGCCGCCACATAGGCAATGGGCTCGTCCACTTCAAAACAGACTGAACTGCCTCGACGGATATCGCTGATCTTCTCCCCCTTCGTTGAGGAGTGGAGATAGATCTTCCCATCCCAATAGAGGAAGTTGACAGGCTTGATCACCGGAAAACCCTTCCGATTGACGGTGGCCATCCTTCCTACGGGAGACTGCTTTAAAATGGCTAAGATGGTTTCCTTAATCCTTAATTCACGATCCCGGCGTCGCATCGCTCTCTCCTAATCTGCATCGCATTTAGATTTTCCGTTTGGAACCACGGGCTTTTGCGCTATCCTTTATTCCGCATTCCGCAACCCGCATTCTTCAATCACTTAGCCCTGATCACCCCTTCTTTAAATATCGGGACAAGACGGGTAATATCAATCTGAGCGCAATAGACAAGGTCATCCTCGAAGCCACGGTTAATCAGCTCCTTCCCATGGTGTGAGAGGTGAAAAGCCCCTAATAAATTATCTTTAAATCTTTGATAAAGGATTTGAGCACTGTAGGAGGCATCGGTCAAAGAAATGGATTTCTTTCCTTTTCTTGTAATCAGTTCGATCAACATTCCTCCGCAGATTGTGTCTTCCAGAGAAAAATCTCCTTCATCCCCTGACAGGAAAATAAGGAGATCCCGGTCCGATTCAAGACATCTCCGGGCTGCGGCGCCAATATTAAAAAAGCTTCCCACTAAAATCTCTTTCCCGAAAGAAACCAAATGAAACGCCTTTGTTCCGTTGGTTGTCGCCAGGATCAATTTCTTTCCCCTTACCCTTTCCGCGACATACTCTTTGGGAGAATTCCCTAAATCGAATCCCGGGACCTGCCTGCTTTCCCTCTCCCCTCCCAAAAGTATAGAGCCTGGTGGAAAGACCTTAGCCATTTGAAAAGCCTCCTCTGCACTGGCCAAAGGAAGGATCTCTATGGCTCCTTGGGAGATGGCCTGGACCATAACAGAGGTTGCCCTGAGAACATCGATGACAACGACTGTTCGATCTATCAGGGTGTCTGAATCCAAAGGAGACGGAAGCAGTTGAATATCAATTTCCATGCAGAAAAATTATCATACAGGCGACCCCATTGCAAGCCGTTATTCAGAGGGAGAGGAGATTCTAAAGTATTTGCTTTTTACCGTTGAAGATGTTAATAAACTGAATTAAAGTTTTTTTGTTAGATTTGTTGGGAAGGTTTTTAGTACCATCAGTTTTTCGGATCAATTGCTAAACTCCTTCTCCCCCACCCATCTATCGTTCAAAAATGGAGAAAGTAGCCAAGACCATTGTACTGGGAATGCTTTTGTTGGGCGTCTGTTTTACGTCCTTTGCAAATGGAGCGGGCGAAGAGTTCCCTGTCGCTCCTCCCCCAGTGACAGAGGGAATGTATCCCTGCTCCAACTGCCATGCCACCATGGAGGTGAATCGAAAGAAACGGGAGCTGAAAGAAGAACACTCACAGATCAAGCTTCATCATGCCGAGACAATGCGATGGTGTCTCGACTGTCACGATGCAAAAAATCGGGATAAATTGAGACTCTATAATGGGGAGCTCATAAACTTCACAGAGAGCTACCGACTCTGCGGCGAATGTCATGGCCCTCAGTATAAAGACTGGAAAGCAGGCATTCATGGAAAGCGGGTGGGATACTTTAGCGGCCCCGGCAAGAGGATTTACTATCTCTGTGCTCACTGCCATGACCCTCATGAGCCGAAATTTAAGCCGCTAAAGCCCGAACCTCCGCCTATAAAACCAAAGGATTCATAATGCAAAATAAACGTTACACCCGAAGAGAGTTTCTTCGTAATGCTTCACTGACTGCCCTCGGAGGTCTTACCATCCCTCTCTTCTCCTCCTGTACAAAGGAGGAGGCCGAGGACTTTTTGCAGAAACATTTTCGGGAAATGACACCGGAAGAAAAGAAACGTGTCATTGCAAAGCTGGAGCAGAGATACTTGCAGAAATACGGAAGGAAATTTCAGATCAGCACCCAGGAGGCGGTTCCCGATACCTTTTGGGCATACGGCCTGGAGCTTTCCCGATGTATTGGGTGCCGAAGATGCGTCTACGCCTGTGTGAAAGAAAACAATCATTCGCGGCATGACCCTCAACTTCAGTGGATCAGGGTTCTCAGGCTCAAAAGAGGAAACCTGATCAATCTTGAAAACTCTGAACATTATTATGACCCTGATCTGGTTCCAGAAAAAGGGTTTATCTATCTCCCCGTTCAGTGCCAGCAATGTCAGGAGCCTCCCTGTGTGAAGGTATGTCCTGTCCACGCCACTTGGCAAGAACCGGACGGTATCGTCGTGGTTGATTACAACTGGTGCATCGGCTGCAGATACTGCATTGCAGCCTGTCCCTACAAAGGGAGGGTCTTCAACTGGGCGGAGCCAAACATTCCAAAAGAGGAGATCAACCCTTCCGTCCACTACCTGGGAAACCGGCCCAGAATGAAGTGTGCTGTGGAAAAATGCACCTTTTGTATCCAGCGGGTGAGGCAAGGAAGATATCCTGCCTGCGTGGAAGCATGTCCTACAGGAACAAGGAAATTCGGCAATCTCCTCGATCCAAACAGCGAGATGCGCTATATCATCGACCGAAAGCGAGTCTTCAGGCTCAAGGAAGATTTAGGTACGGAACCGAAGTTTTACTACTTCTTTGAAGCATAGAAAGGCATATGGAAAAGTTGCAGGGACTGTTGAATGAAACATGGCATTTCTACAAAAGGACCCTAACCCTGGTGACAAGAGGGAGCAAGCTGTACTATGCCTGGTGTTTCTCGCTCATGGCAATCATCGCCGTGGGCTTTCTATTTTATATGAGGCAGCATGATTTAGGTCTGATTGCAACCAAGATGAACGATCAGGTTTCCTGGGGCCTCTACATCGCCAATTTCACTTACCTGGTCGGAGCGGCTGCGGCTGCGGTTCTGTTGGTCATTCCGTCTTATGTCTATCATTTCAAACCGATCAAAGAGATTGTCGTGCTCGGCGAACTCTTCGCCGCTTCCTCCATCGTGATGGCCATTCTCTTTGTGATGGTTGACCTCGGGAGGATCGACCGGTTCTGGCACATGCTTCCTCTAATAGGATTGATGAACTTCCCCCAATCGCTTTTGGCCTGGGATGTCCTTGCTCTGAACGGTTATTTATTCCTCAATCTTCTTATCCCCGTCTATCTTTTAGTCAAATTCTACTACCGGAAAGAACCCAACTGGAAATTCATCCTTCCTTTCATCTTAGTCTCCATCCCCATGGCAGTGGCGATTCACACCGTCACCGCCTTCCTGTATAACGGCCTTCCTGCCCGTCCCTTCTGGAATGCATCGATCCTTGCTCCGAGGTTTCTGGCCAGCGCCTTCTGTTCAGGGCCTGCCATCATCATCATTATTTTCCAGATCATCCGAAAAGTATCTGTGCACCACATCGAGATAGAGGATAATGCCCTCTTCAAGATATCAGAGCTAATCGCCTATGCCATGTTTCTCAACCTTTTCCTTCTCTCCGCCGAGATATTTAAAGAGTATTATTCTCAAACGGTTCATATTGCATCCTTTAAATACCTGTTCGAAGGCCTCCATGGCCACAAGGAGCTCGTCCCCTGGATATGGTCGGCGATGATGATGAATGTCGTCGCATTCATCATCTTTCTAATCCCCCAAACCCGGAAGCGATTAACCACTCTAAATTTTGGCTGTTTGCTCATTATCATCGGGGTATGGATTGAAAAAGGCCCTGGCTTTGTCGTACCCGGGTTTGTCCCGGATCCTCTTGGCGAAATCTTTGAATATTTTCCTAATCACTTAGAGCTCATGGTGTCCTTCGGCATCTGGGCAACCGGGCTCCTCATCTTCACCCTTTTGATGAAGGTGGCCATCCCCATTGAGGCAGGGGAATTCAGCCACGTTAGCTATGTTGAACGGAGCTTCAGGCGCGAAGAAGAATATCAAGGCTGGAGACAAGGCTCCTTCAAAAAAATTTAGACGCATTTTCAAAATACAGTTTTTTTTCTTTGAAAATACGTAATTTATTGTATTGATTTGTAAAGTCCTTCTCCGTAGAATTCATTCAAACTACGATAATTGTATATAATCCAATGTATTGGAGTCGGGCGATCCTTGGAATAGCCCGATACTGACCCGGCGGTTCTCAGTATGAAATTCTTCCTTATTGGATTGGTAGTGGGCTTCTTTTTACTCTTCCTCCTCATCAGTCTGGGTATCGGCTCCAAGGCTGAACAACCGATCTCCTTCAACCACAAGAAGCATCTCGAACAGGGCTTAGAGTGTGACTCTTGCCACCGTTATTTTAAAACTCAAACCTTTTCCGGAATGCCCAACCTAACCACCTGCCTTGAATGCCATAAAGAACCGGTTACGAAATCCTCAGAGGAGGAAAAGATCAGGCAATATCAAAAAAAAGGACAGGAGATTCCTTGGAAACGAATGTACGGAGAACCCGATCATGTCTTCTTTTCCCATCGTCGGCATGTGGTTTTAGGGAAGCTACCGTGTCAGACCTGCCATGGAAATATCGCTGAAAGCCAGCGACCGCCCTCCAGGCCATGGGTGAACATGACGATGAATTGGTGCATGAACTGCCATACCAAGAACAAAGTAACCAATGATTGTTTAGCTTGCCATGTGTAACAGTCCGTGACCGCGTCACGTGTCGCATGTCCGGACACGGAAAACGTACACGGACAGGATAAGGCTCCGAGATGAAACTCAGCCGTAGAGATTTCTTGAAAATGGGGGCAGGGGCAGGGACCGCCATTGCCCTCGGGGGTGGTTTCTGGAAATGGTCCCAATTCCCGCTTGCGCAAAACCTGAACCCTCCCGGTGTAGAGAGGTGGATTCCCACCATCTGCGGGCAATGCTTGGGGGGCTGCGGAGTATTGGCCAGAATCATCGACGGATGGGCCGTCAATATCATTGGGAACCCTCTCCATCCGGTTAACCGCGGAACTCTTTGCCCCAAAGGAATTGCAGGGCTTCAAGCCCTCTACGATCCTGACCGTATCCGCACTCCTCTCAAGAGGGCGGGCAAAAGAGGTGAAGGGCGATGGCAGCCCATCTCCTGGGACGAAGCTCTGTCCACCGTCGCTGAATCATTAAAAAAGCTCCGAAAAAACGGAGAATCCCATCGTCTTGCGGTTCTGGGAGGAAGATACCGGGGATTGATGAGGTCCCTCTGGGAGCGCTTCTTAGAGGCCTATGGGTCACCCAACTACATTGACAATCAATTCCAGTGGGAAGGACCATTGAACGAAGGCCTCTTCCTAACGCAGGGTATTTACGGACCGCCGGCTTATGATTTCGAAAAGGCCCGTTACATCCTCTCCTTTGGGTCGGGACTCCTTGAATCCTACTGGTCTCCTGTACAAGCGCTCAGCGCTTACGGCCAATTCAGAAGGGGAAACCCCGAACGTCGAGGAAAGTTGGTCCAAATTGAATCCCGCCTCTCCGTCACCGGTATCAAGGCCGATGAATGGCTTCCAATTCAGCCGGGAACCGAAGGGTTGTTGGCCCTTGGCATTGCAAATATGATGATTAAGGAGGGACTTTATCATAAAGAATTTGTGGCCAGTCTCAGTTTCGGGTTCGAAAATTGGACAGACCCAAGCGGAAAAGAACATCTCGGCTTCAAGGAGTTTGTCCTTTCAGAATACGACTCTGATGTCGTGTCTCGGCGGACAGGCGTCCCCATTGATTCGATCATCCGAGTAGCCCGGGAGTTCGCGTCAAACCAGCCTTCTCTTGCCATAGGTTTTCGGGATCGTCCTTTTCACCAAATGGCCGTTTCAATCCTGAATGGATTGGTTGGCAACATCGATACTTCGGGCGGAGTCCTCGTACCAAGGGCCGTTCCTCTTCAATCGCTGCCGTCAGTCGGGAAAGATGCCATGGCCCAGAAGGGGCTGCAGGTAGAAAGGATTGACGGTGGGAAGAAACCCTCCTTGATGCTCCAGCAGCCCTACCTCTTTGCCAGGAATGTCATCTCAGGAAAACCCTATCGCCCGGAAGTTTTGTTCCTTTATTATACCGATCCTCTCTTTTCGAACCCAAATCCAGAGCTTTTCTCAAAGGCCCTTGCCCAGATTCCATTGATTGTTAGTTTTTCTCCTTACATGGATGACACAACATCCATGGCAGATCTCATTCTGCCCGACCGGACCCCGCTTGAAAGGTGGCAGGATGACCCTGTCTTTTTGAACAACGGCTTCCCTGTTCTGGGGATCCGGCAACCTGTGATTGAGCCTCTCTATCAGACAAAAGCGACAGGGGATGTACTCCTTCACCTGGCCAAATCTTTTGGAGGAGAAATCCAAAGGGCCTTCCCATGGACCGATTTCAAAGAGATTTTGCTTTACGGGCTCAAAGGTGTTTTCGACGCTAGACGGGGCGATACGTTCGGTCTCCAGTTCGAACAGGCCTGGACCCGCCTTCTCGAGAGGGGAGGCTGGACAGCGCCTTCCTACAAAACGTTTGAAGAATTCTGGAAGCAACTCCAGGAGAAAGGCGGATGGTGGGACCCTATTTATGACTTCAAGGAGTGGGATCGGGTTTTCAGGACTCCATCAAAAAAATTCGAGTTCTATTCACAGGCATTGAAGCAAATTCATCCTACCTTCGGCTCAAAAAATCTTAAAGACCTCTCTTTCTTCCCCCACTGGGAGGAACCGAAAAAGGGGGCGGATGAAAAGGAGTACCCGCTCCATCTTAATGTATTCAGAACCATGACCTTGACAGGGAGCCGAAATGCCAATCAGCCCTGGCTTCAGGCGAGTGTCGGATCTTATGTATTTGAGAAGTGGGAGACCTGGGTGGAGATCAATCCAGAGACAGCGAAACGGCTCGGGATTGCGGATGAAGACTGGCTATGGATCGAATCGCCAAAGGGCAAGATGAAAGGTAGGGCAAAACTGTATCAGGGAGCCATGCCGGATGTGGTGAGCGTACCATTCGGAGAGGGACACACCTCAGGAGGTCGTTGGTCCAAAGGTTTCGGAGAAAATCCTTATCGACTCATCGACGGAGACTTGGATTCATTGACCGGATATCCGATCAACGAATCCACTCGCGTGAAAATCTATAAGGCCTAATTGGGTAGATCAATGATAAATTCCAAAGTTCAAATTTCAAATGAATATTAAAGGGTATGAAGAAATTACAAACTCTCAGTTTCGAATTTTTGATTTGACATTTAGGCTTTGTTTGGCATTTGGATTTTGACATTTGGCATTGATCTTATTGGAGTTTGTTTATGCATCGATGGGGAATGGTGATTGACTTAGACAAGTGCTCGGCCTGCCAGGCTTGCGTGGTTGCCTGCCAGGCCGAGAACAACGTAGCGATTATCGGGCCGGAGGAGTCGGCTAAGGGCCGAACGATTCACTGGATCGAACTCATACCTTATATTGAGGGAGAATATCCTCATATTAAAGCCAGGCTTCTTCCACGCCCTTGCATGCATTGCGACAATCCTCCCTGCACTAAAGTCTGTCCGGTCAATGCTACTTACATCAACGAAGAAGGGCTCGTGGGACAGATCAATCACCGATGCATTGGTTGCCGCTACTGCACCACCGCTTGCCCCTACACCGTCAAGTATTTTAACTGGTATCCACCCGAATGGCCAAAGGAGCTGAAAGGCTCCCTTAATCGAGATGTCTCCGTCAGAACAAAAGGGGTGGTGGAGAAATGCACTTTCTGCAGCCACCGGCTCCTCCGAGCAAGAGAAAAGGCAAAGATCGAAGGAAGAGATCTTCTGCCTGAAGATTATATCCCGGCCTGCGTCCAGGCATGCCCGAGCGGTGCCATGTCCTTCGGCGATCTGAACGATCCCAACAGCGTCGTCTCAGCCCTTTCACGCGAGAGGAGAGCCTTCAGGCTAATGGAAGAGTTAGGAACGGAGCCTAAGGTGATCTATCTATCAGAGGGAATGTGATGGAAGAAAAAGAGCTGAGATTGGAAGAAGACGCCGTTCTGTTCGAGCCTATCAGAAAGACAGGAAAGGCATTCTACCTTACCCTCTTCATCCTCATCGCCATCATCCTCTGGGCGGTATCGGCTTACCTTTATCAATACGGCCATGGGCTGGGTGTGACCGGACTGGCGAGGCCGATCTTTTGGGGAGTCTACATCACCAACTTCGTCTTCTTCATCGGGATCAGCCACGCGGGGACCCTCATCTCTGCCATCCTTCGTCTCGCGAAGGCGGAATGGAGAAGGTCGATCACCCGATCTGCAGAGGTGATCACGGTTCTTGTCCTCTTTTTCGGTGTAGGCAATATCCTGATGGATCTCGGAAGGCCCGACCGGATGCTGAATATCATCCAATTTGCCCAATTCCGATCTCCCCTGCTCTGGGACGTCTCGAGCATTACCGTCTATCTCACCGCCAGCTCCATCTATCTTTTCATTCCATTGATCCCGGATATCGCCATCCTCAGAGATCATGCGGGCAAGTGGCAATGGTTTTACCGGATATTCGCCCTCGGGTGGCAGGGGACAGAAAAACAGCATCGACTTTTAGAAAAAGGGATCGCCTTCATGGCCATTCTAGTGATTCCAGTCGCTATCTCCGTCCACACGGTCGTCTCCTTTGTCTTCGCCATGACCATTCAACCGATGTGGCACAGCGCCATCTTCGGCCCCTACTTCGTCGCCGGCGCCATCTTCTCGGGGATTGCCGGTCTCATCGTAGCCATGAATTTAATCCGAAAAGTTTACCACCTGGAGGATTATCTCAGACCTGTCCATTTCAACAATCTGGGAATTCTCCTTTTGGTAATGACCCTCCTGTGGTTCTATTTCACCTTTACAGAATATATTACGGTCTACTACGGGGGCGAGCCCATTCATATGACCATCTTCTGGGCGAAATTTACAGGAAGATTTGCGCCCTATTTTTGGGGGATGTTCTTATTCTGTTTTGTCATTCCGCTGCCCATTCTAAGCCTCCGAAAGACGCGAACACCTTTGGGCACCTTAATCGCTTCCATATCCGTTATCATCGGAATGTGGCTGGAACGATTTGTGATCGTCGTACCGACTTTGACCAACCCGAGGGTCCCCAGCGAAGCGGTGGTCTATTCGCCCACATGGGTGGAGTGGTCTATTTTGGCTGGTTGCCTTTCCTTTTTTATCCTTCTCTATATGCTGTTCACCAAGGTCTTTCCCATCGTCTCGATCTGGGAGGTGAGGGAAGGAAGAGAAAAATCGATGGCCGAAGTTCAAGAAAGAATTAAGACGTATTTGCCGGGCCTCGGCGTTGAATAGGATCCTTTTGCGTCGAAAGGAGTTGGCTATGAAGCCTGCATCCTTAAGAGAAAGCCTTTTATCTGCAGGGCGAATTCTATCTTTATTTTTTCTCCTTTGCCCTACGGTCACATTGGCCCAACCCCCGCTTCCTCAGGATCCGACAAGAGGAGCTCGTCTCTTTGTTAGTAAAGGCTGCGTTAAATGTCATGCCCTCAAAGGAGAAGGGGGCAAGGTGGGGCCGGATCTGGGGAAGATCGATTTGGGGGATACCCAATTGGATCTGGCTGGAAAACTCTGGAACCATATCCCTTCGATGACCAAGGGGATGGAGCGGGCCAAAATTATAAAGCCGAATTTAACCGGGGAAGAAATTACCGAAATCTCCGGTTATCTCTATTTCCTCAAATTCTTTGATGAGCCTGGGAACCCTACTCAAGGAAAATATGTCTTTAATGAAAAAGGTTGCAATAACTGCCATCCTTTAACCAGTAAAGGTAAGGAAGGAGAACCAGGTCTGGATCAATTCCCGCAGAATATCTCTCCGGTCTTTTTGAGCCAGTCCATCTGGAATCATGGTCCGGTCATGATTGCCCGGATGGTCAAGATTGGAATGAAGTGGCCGGTCTTTGAAGGAACGGAGATGATGGATCTTTTGGAATACATCAAAATGAATGCGAAAGGTCCAAAGGAAACAGCCTTTATCGTACCGGGAAACCCAAAGGAGGGAAAACAGACCTTTATATCAAAGGGCTGCGTGAAATGCCATGCCGTCCGGGGTGAGGGGGGAAAGGTGGCAGACGATCTTGGCAAGAAGGCAAAGACGTTCTATAAAAGCCTCACTCAGATTGCTTCGATCATGTGGAATAAGGGGCCCACGGTCTTTGCTAAAATGTCCCAGACCGAAACAGGAATTCCGAAATTCACCCCGAAGGAGATGGCCGATCTGATGGCCTATCTCTACTTCCTCCATTTCATCGACGAAGCTGGGAACTCGATGAATGGCAAGAAAGTCTTTTCAGAACTGGGGTGCTCAAAGTGTCATGGCTTAGATGGGAAACCGGGTGAATTAATGACTATCGACCTCTCCAAGTACCAAAAGGTTGCCAATCCTATAGAAATTGTGGCTGGAATCTGGAACCACAGCACTGAAATCCAAAAGGCGATGAAAGAGAAAGGGATTCCCTGGCCGCGGTTTAAGAAGGGTGAGCTGGCCGATCTCCTTGAATATATCCGCACTCCCAAGAAGAAACCTTAAGGATCCAGCCCCCACCCTACCCCTCTGAGAGGAGGAGTTGGGTGGGAAAGAAACAGAAAGGGAACGAAATGAGACGTATCGGTATCTGGTTCTTTCTCGGTTTCCTCTTTTTGAGCGGAAATTGGATCCCCTGCAATCAGGCAGCAGGAGCAGAAAAAAGGGGAGAGTACCTCCTCCTGGGAGACATCAAAGAGGGATGGAAGGTTTTCTATCAAAAGGGGTGCAGCCAGTGCCATTCTATTTGGGGAGAAGGGGGCAAGGGGGGACCTGACCTGGGCACTCTCCCTCAAGCTTATGTTAGCCAGGCTCAGCTTGCGGCTTTGATGTGGAACCACAGTCCTCAAATGTGGGGGCGGATGGAGGCAAGAAAAATCCCCATCTTCAAAATGGATAAGAAGGAGATGGCAGACCTTTTCGCCTTTCTTTACTTCATCCGGTACATGGATGAACCAGGAGATTCACAAAAAGGAAGAAAGCTGTTGGAGACGAAGGATTGCATTAAGTGTCATTCGCTAAAAGAAGGGATGACGGGTGACCTCAGCCGATGGGGAATGTATACCAACCCGATTGTATGGGCGCAGATGATGTGGAACCACTCTCCCCGGATGGAACAGGAGATGAGGAAAAAGGGACTTTCCTGGGTTGAATTTAAGGGGAATGAAATGGTTGATCTGATCGCCTATATCAGAGGCGTCAGTCCGAAGAAGGAGAAGGTTTATCTGGAGCCAGGCGACCCCAAGACGGGCGAGAAATTGTTTGCCGAAAAGGGATGCATTCGGTGTCATGGACCCGGAGCAGAAGTCGATTTAGCAAGAAAAAAAGAATTTCCAAGGACCTTAGGCCAGTTGGCAGGAATGATGTGGAATCATTCCCATGAAATGTGGAAGAGGATGGAGGAAAAGGGGATACGACGGGAAAACCTTTCCCCTCAGGAGATGGCGGATCTGGTCGCCTATCTCTTTTCAACCCGATATTTTGACGAGCCGGGCGATCCTGAAAGAGGAAAAACCATCTTTATCAGGAAACAATGCAGCCTCTGCCACGCGAAGGGTTCCAAAAAGCTTGACCTGTCCGGTCTGAAAGGCCAGATCTCTCCCATCTTCATGGCCCAGATGATGTGGAATCACGGGCCGAATATGTTGGAGGGAATGAGGAAAGCCAAAGTGCCCTGGCAAAAGATCGATGGGAAGGAAATGGTCGATCTTATGGAGTACCTCAACCGGGGAATGCCTTAAATGCATTTCGGATTGAGGATCACAGATTGTAGATTGAAAACATCTGAAATCTGAAATTAGAATCTTTCGGGAGGAAACGATGGTCGAAACAGGCTGGTTAAGAAAGACGGAATTATTTGGGACCCTCAGCGAATCCCAGTTGAACATCTTGCTCTCCCATTCATCTGTTGAATCCCTCCCGGAAGGGAAAACAATTTTCTGTCAGGGAGATGAGGCGAATCACCTTTACATTCTGATGGAAGGCATGGTGGCCCTTTCGGTGAAGACCGGGGAAAAATTTGACTTTTTGACCTCCAAGGTCGAAAAGGAGGGAGCGGCCTTCGGAATCCCATGCCTCATTGAGCCTTTCCGTTACAATATGACGGCCACATGCTTAAAGCCCTCCAAAGTATTAGTCATCAATGCGGATCGTGTTAAAATGGACATGGAAAAGGATCCGAAGATGGGGATGGAGATTATGAAGAAGCTCGCCTCCATCTACTTCAATCGTCTTAGCGAGATGCGTTCGGGAGTCTCCAACTTCCTCAGGGCTTCTAAATTCAAAACATCGTGAATCGACCTCTTATGAATCGATTTCATGTTCTAGTTCCGAATCAACGTTGGTTTGAAGAAAACATCGGCTGTGAAAATGCCTGCCCCGTGAATACCCGTGCTCCCCAATACATCTCTGCAATCCGAGAAGAGAATTATAATCTGGCCTTTGAGCTTAACCGGGGCGATAACCTCTTCCCCGCTATCCTGGGCCGTATCTGTGTCCACCCCTGCGAAGAGAAATGCCGAAGAGGCCTCCTGCTCGACCTTCCCATTTCCATCTGCTCATTGAAGAGGGCTTCTGCGGATTTCGAAACTCACGTCCCTCAAAAAGAAACGGCGATCAAAAAGAGGGACAAAAACGTAGCGATCATCGGTGCCGGACCCTCCGGGCTTTCAGCCGCCAATGATCTCGCCAGGTTCGGTTATTCCGTTACAGTCCGTGAGTCCTTCCCCGTTCCGGGTGGGATGCTCAATGTTGGAATTCCTCCATACCGCCTCCCCAGGGAAGTGGTGCAGCAAGCGATTGAGGAGGTGAGACAATTAGGAGTGGAGATCGTCACCGGCATGCCCGTTGGAAAAGAACTAAATTTAGAAAGTTTGAGAACGAAATATGATGCCGTTTACATCGCTGCGGGGGCGCATAAGGCGGAAAGATTGGGAATTGCGGGGGAGGATCTTCAAGGTGTGATCCATGGTGTGACCTTTATGCGAATGGTCAATCTGGACAAGAATCCAAAAATCGGCTCAAGAGTGGCTGTGGTCGGAGGCGGGAATACAGCCATGGACTCAGCCCGTTCTTCCTTTCGATTGGGCGCAAAAGAGGTCTTCATCCTCTATCGCAGGACCCGAGAAGAGATGCCTGTTGATCCCAGGGAATTAGAGGAGGTGGAAGAGGAAGGCATCAAAGTACATTACCTCACCCAACCGATTCGGGTCCTTTCGAAAGATGGAATAAGGGTCTCAGGGGTTCGATGTATCCGAAACCGATTGGGCTACCCCGAAAAGGATGGCCGCCGAAGGCCGATCCCCGTAGATGGAACTGAATTCGACATCGATATCGATCTCCTCATACCGGCTGTCAGTCAATCGCCGGATATCTCTTTCCTTCCCGAAGAGATCGGTCTCGAAATTTCCAAATGGGATCGTCTCTCGGTCAATCCGGAAACTTTTGAGACGAATGTGCATGGGATCTTCGCCGGAGGAGACTTTGTCACAGGCCCCAGGGATGTGATACGGGTGATCGCCGATGGAAGGAGGGCAGCTCTCTCCATTCACAACTATCTGAGTGGGGAAGTATTCGAAAAGAAGCCCGCTTACTTCACTGCGATTCCGGAGGTCCAAATCGACCCCGACCTGGAGAAGATACCTCGACAGAGAATGGAGACTCTTCCTGTTCAGGAGAGAGGGTCCATGGATAGGGAAGTAGAATTGGGCTTTTCCAGAAAAGCGGCGGCAAAGGAGGCTGTTCGGTGTCTCCAGTGCCACATCTTCACGGTCTTCGACCGGACGAAATGTATCCTTTGCGGTGGGTGTGTCGATATCTGTCCAAAATCTTGTTTTCGGATGGCAAGACTGGATGAAATAGAGGGAGATGAAAAGCTCTCCAAGTTGGTTCAATCCCTTTACAAAGTTTCCCTAGAAGAAGGCCAAGAACTCAACCTGGCCACCGTCATTTTCAAAGAAGAATCCCGCTGCATCCAATGTGGCCTCTGCGTGAAACGATGTCCTACGGGAACAATCAAAATGGAGGAGTACCATCGTGAATCTGCCTTTTGCAGGGTAGGTACCATCTAACGTTACAGAAGTCATTAGTTTTTCAGTGCTCTCTGACAGAGTTATGGTATACTGAAGAAAAATGAAGAAGAGAATTGTTCAGCGCATTACAGATTCAGCATTTTGGCGTTCAATCTTCCGGACGGGGATACCGGATACCGATCTGAAGCGGTCCCTGCTGATCTACAACAACTTCTTCCTCCACATTTTCCCCGCAAAGATCAAACGCCATGGCCTTCAATTCACCTATACGTTCTGCCTGGGGGGGATCTCCTGTCTCCTCTTCATCATCCTTACGGTCACCGGCATACTCCTGATGTTTCATTACACGCCTTCTATTGAAAGGGCCTACTTCGATATGCAGGCTTTGGCCCTTATTTTCAACGGCAAGATTTTGAGAAATTTGCATCGATGGTCCGCCCATGGAATGGTGGTGACGGTCTTCTTGCATATGGTCAGGGTGTTTTACACCCGTTCCTACCGGCCTCCCCGGGAGTTCAACTGGGTCATTGGAATCATTCTACTCATCCTCACGCTGGCCCTCAGCTATACGGGATATCTTCTCCCCTGGGATCAGCTCGCTTATTGGGGAATTACAGTAGGCACAACCATTATGACCTATACTCCTTTCATTGGAAATTATGTTCGTTTCTTTCTTCTGGGGGCGGATGAGGTAGGCCACGAAGCCTTGCTTCGTTTTTATGTAGTGCACTGTGTAGAGCTTCCTCTTATCATCGGCGTCCTGATGGTCGTCCATTTCTGGCGGGTGAGAAAAGATGGAGGAATATCAGGACCACTTTGATATGGATCAATGTCAAATGCCAAAGGCTCAAATTTCAAATGAAGCCCAAAATCCAAAATTTTTGGCATTTAGTCATTTGAGATTGATTTGACTTTTGGACTTTGACATTTGGACTTTTCTGTCTGCAAAGATTTGTTTAGGACTTTGAGGTGATTGGGTTGGAAAAGGATCAACAGCCTACCTTCATAAGAGATCCCAACAAGACCTACGGTCTCATGGAGATTGTGGAAGGAACCTCGCCGATGGTGGAGAAGGCTCCAGAAGACACGGTGGAGACCTTTCCGCACTACATCATTCTTCTAACAATCTGCTCTTTAGCCGTTACCGTTGCCCTTTTACTGATCTCCCTTTTCTTCGATGCCCCCTTAGAAGATCTCGCGAACCCTCTTGTCACCCCCAATCCCGGCAAAGCACCCTGGTATTTTACGGGGATTCAGGAGTTAATCCATTACACGAATAAACCTGTGATCCCTGCGATCATCCTTCCTATCCTTATCTTCATATGGCTTTTCTTGGTCCCCTACATCGATAGGAAGCCGAATAACAGACTGACATCCCTTTTTAATCGAATCTTTATCGGCGGTGAGAGACGGAGAATACTGATCACCCTATTCACTATATTCATTTTCGGAGCCCTGATCTTCACCGTCATCGGTTCCCTCTTCCGAGGGGAGAATTGGAGTTTTGTCCTACCATGGAAATGATGAAAAGCGAAATGGATGCTAAATCGCAGGTCGACAAAAAACCTATCTCAAGAAGGAGATTGATGGCATATGCCTGGATTGGGGCAGCGGCCATTGTGATGGGTCAACTGATCGGCGGCACTTTTGCGTTTCTTTGGCCAAGACGAAAAGGACCCAAAGTTGAAACGGTTTTCATCGCTGGCAAGGTAACCGATTTTAAAGCCGGTGAGGTCATTCCCTTTCGTAAGGAGAGAACCTTTATTTTGAGGACAGAAGGAGGGTTTTTAGCAATTTCGGCTATCTGCACTCATCTCCATTGCATCGTCAATTGGAATGAGATGCTCAAAAAGTTTGAATGCCCTTGCCATGGGGCTAAATTCAATCAGAATGGGGAGGTCCTTGAGGGGCCACCTCCGCGGGCTTTAGACCTTTATAAACTTCAAATTGTTGCGGGAAACGTGGTGGTCGACAGAACCAGTCCGATCGAAAGGAGCAAGTTCGAGCCTTCTCAGGTCATCAAGGGTTAGAGAAACTAATGGTAAAGAAAATCTTCACAGCTATGGTATTGACAGTAACCATTGCTGCCTTTCTATCTGTTTATTGGCTGTTGGAGCCCCATCGTGTGAAGGTAGAGGCCGAAAAGATGAGATCGGAGGCTGCCGAAAAAGGGAAAAGTCTCTACAGGACACACTGTGCCCGATGCCATGGAGAGACCGGTGGCCCTCAGAGGGGAATCAAGGCCATCAACTCGAAGAACTACCTGAAGGCCGTAGATGATTCCATCCTTTATAAGATCGTCGAACGGGGAATCCCACGGACGGGAATGGTTGCTCTCGGTGACAATGAAGGAGGCCCATTGAATCAGGAGCAGATTAATCAGCTGGTGGCCTTCATTCGAGGCTGGGAGAAGACAGCGCCTGCGTTGCCCGAAGAAGCACCGCCAAAAGAAAGGCCTGTTTTTGTCCAAGAGGAGGTAGCCTATGCCGGCTCCGAATCCTGCATTGGGTGCCACGAAAGTCTCAATAAGAAACATATCGAAACCTGGAAAAAGTCACCCATGACTACGAAGGCGTTCTCTCTTATCAAGAATGAAAAAGACAAAACCAGATGTTTCCCCTGCCATGCCACCGGATACGACCGGGAAAAGAAAACCTATAAAGAAGAGAATGTGGGGTGTGAGGCCTGTCATGGCCCGGGTGAAAAATATCAAGAGATGATGACGGGTGCGAATGCCCAGGAGGGTGGGAAAATAGCGAGGGGGAATGCCCTAAAATCTTGCGCCCGATGCCATCATCCCCACATTGGAAAAGAAGAACATGTGATCCTGGCAAGAAAGGGGCTATTGCCGTATCCGTAGTCAAGAAAGAGGGCAAATGAGCGCAAAGGAGATGAACAAGCTTGAATCCTTAAATTACTTTAACAAGAGGAGGACAGATTTGATGAAGAAATTTTTCGTTTTGAAGTGGCCACTTTTCCTCTCCATCCTCATCCTCGTCCCTTCCTTAACCATGGCTCAAGCGAACTATGTCGGTTCAAAAAAATGCATGCCTTGTCACAGTTCGATTTATGAGACATGGAAGGATACCCTTCATAACAAATCTCAACAGATTTTAAGCCGTACCAATGATACCCTTGTGGTCGATTGGAAGGGCATGATCAAACTAAAAGATGGAAACATCCCGGAAGTCTTTGTCAAATTGGAGGACGGACCCGGAGATGTTCATCAAGCTACCTTAGTAGATGCTAAAGACCTTTCGAAAGAGGTCACTTATAACGTGGCGAGGACTTTTGGGGGATGGGGCTGGAAACAGCGCTATGAAGTCAAAATCGGAAACCGCCATTACATCCTCCCATTTCAGTGGAACCAAGCGACCTCGCGGTGGGTTCCCTACAACCTGCAGGATTGGTATGAAGAGGATGGGAGTCTCAAACAACCCCCTGCCGAGAAATCCTTTGATATGAGCTGTGCGGGTTGCCATAATACCGGCCTCGAATTGAAGAAAGTTGACAGAGGATACGAATCCAAATATGTCGAACTCAATATTGGATGTGAAAAATGCCATGGCCCAGCCTCCGAACACATCAAGTCTCCCAAGGCGAAGGGAAAAATCATCCATCCTCGGAAATTATCTTACGAACGAAGTCTGGAAGTGTGCGGCCAATGCCATTCGAGAGGGGTAAGCGTTCCGAATGGGACTTTTGAGTTTCCTTGGAATGACAGGGATAACAAGGCCTATAAAATAGGAGAGCCCCTGCCCAACTATTACCAGTTCAAGCCCGGAATCTGGGGAGATCCGCAGGCCCATTCCAAATCGCAACATCAACAATGGCTTGACTTTCAAAAGAGTGGCCATTTCTATGCACGCGTTCTCTGCTTTGATTGTCACAACCCCCATGGGGGGCCCAGCCGGTCCCAATTGGTTAAGGCAGACTATAATGATACGCTCTGTCTCTCCTGCCACGGCAAAAATCAAAAGTTTGCCAATCCTTGGGCCATCCGGATCCATACCAAGCACAACTATGCCCCGGAGACCAGAGGAACCAGCCGATGTTCCTCTTGCCATATGGTAAAAACGGCTTCTTCAGCCGAAGCCGGAGATATTCACTCCCACGACTTTAGAATCATCAGACCTCGAGTAAGTTTAGAGATGTTCGAAAAAGACCCGAAAAATGTTGTCCCCAATTCATGCAACGGGTGCCACACAGAATGGGGTAAAGATGAGGCAGGGTACAAAACGGGGGCAAAAGCCTACGAATCTCTCTTCTTAAAATAGGAGATTGGGGAAGGGGTTATAAAAAATGGCAAGGTCCCCTTCCCTCTTGAATCTCCCATTTCCTGTTTCCCATCGGCCATTTTTTACGCCAGTCATTCTCAACCTCACTGGGAAGACCAGAGTCTAAAGATCTGCTCCAGCAACTCCTTTTTCTTCTTCAGCATCTCCTGTTTCGACTTACAGTGAACCGTCCCTGCGGCTGCCCCCGGGTGGCCGTCTCCGATGTTGAGAGTTCGCATGATCTCGCCGATATTCTTACTCCGGTCTTTTCTATTCCCGTTGATGGAGAGGGACATGGAAACCCCGATGTTGTTACTCTTCACCCCCTGGTGATCCGTCAAACTATAGACCTCCAAAACCCCCAGGGCCTCAGGATAGATCAAAAAAGCCAGGTTTTTAATTAGGTGGGGCCTCCGCTGATACGGGGTGAGATCGATGACCACCACCTCCTTCCTTTCGTCCCCTTGAATGAAGGAAGAGGCATCCTGAATCATTCGAAGCATCCTCCCCTCTTCTTCTCGATATTTCTTCAGCCATTTCTGAACGAAGTCGAGCCGGGAAACCTCTTCGATCGGACGGTCTCGAAGTTGTTGAACTAAGTTTCTCATATAGCTCGCCTGATCATTGGGCGACTGGAAAGAGACCTTTAAAGTTAAATCGATCACCCTCCCCGGGGTCTCTCTCCTCCAATCGTCTATCGAAGAATAAGAAAAACTGTCAATGACATCCGCCTCCTCCACCGCCTCCGAGAAATAAGGAGGAAGCTCCTCTCTCTCAGAAAAATATTCAAAAACCACACGGCTGCAACTTGGTTTCGAATCGAACCGGCCGGGGATCGATTGGGCATCGATCTTGCGGAGCGTTAATTCCTGGAGATTTCCCTCATGGTGATCGAACCAGAGTCCACATTGGAGAGGGTAAGGCAAATCACAGACCACATCTTTCTCGGTAATCGTGATCTGAGAGCGGGTGATGGCGAGGGGGCCCGCAAAGAGCACCTTTTGAATTCCTAAAGCCCACGAACAGAGGGAGGCGCTGATGATGCCATCAAAGTCGTTGTGGGTGATGATCTTTTCGTATCCGTCTAAGTTTGAGCTATTAGGAGAGGTCATCGCTCGTATTCGTTCCTAAAAAAATCCTAACAGAGAACAAAGGCCAGGTCAATTTCAACATTGACAAATCGGAGACCATGAGTTAGAGTGAAATTGAAATTCAATTTCAAAATTGGGATGAAGGGTGGAGACCGATCTTTTTAAGACGCGAATTTCCGAAGAAGGGCTGAACGCGACCCGACAACGGGAAGAAATCCTGAACATCTTCCTGAATTCGACCGGGCATAAAAGCCTTGCACAAATTTATGCCCAGGTCGTCAAAACAGATCCTAAAATCGGCTACACAACCGTTTATCGCACCCTGAAGCTCCTCACCCGACTCGGTCTGGCAACCCAGCGGAAATTTGACGACAAAGAGACGCGATATGAACCCGCTTCAGAAGGAAACCATCACGATCACCTGATCTGTCTGGATTGCGGAAAGATCGTTGAATTCGAGAACCAAACGCTTGAGGCCCTCCAGGACGAGATTGCTCAACGTCACCGGTTTAAGATCTCCCATCATCGCCTGGAGCTCTATGGCCGCTGTGGGGAATGTAACCGGAAGAAAAAAACCGTCAGGAGAAATGATTAGAGGATGGAATCTTCCAGCAAAGTAGTACTGAAATGGACCGATGTTTCCAGAGAAAAAGTGATTCTCATTGGAAATCCGAACGTTGGGAAATCGGTCATCTTCAACTATCTCACCGGAAAATATGTAACCGTCTCAAACTATCCGGGGACCACCGTGGAAGTTTCTACCGGGACTCTATCCGCTCATGGGAAGAAGTTCCAGGTGCTGGATACCCCTGGCGTCAATTCCCTCATCCCGATGTCAGAAGATGAGAAGGTGACCCGGGACATCCTCCTCAAAGAGCCCAAAAGCTATTTGGTCCAGGTCATCGATACGAAAAATATTCGTCGGGGCCTTCTCATCTCTCTTCAACTGTTGGAGATGGGACTTCCGTTCATCGTCCTCCTGAATATGTGGGATGAGGCAAAGAGCAGAGGCATTGAAATTAAAACCCAGACCTTGTCCGAGATCTTGGACGCCCCCATCCTGAAAACGGTGGCCACCAGAAAAAAAGGTCTCGAGAAGATCAAAGAAAATCTTCAGGCTCGCCCGCCCTCTTCGATCTCGGTCAACTATCCAGACGTCATTGAACGCGGCCTCTCAAAAATAACCTCCCTCCTTCCTGAAGCCTCTATTTCCAAACGCTCTTTAGCCCTCATGCTGCTCTCCGGGGACGAGAGCCTTGCCGAATGGCTCCACACGAATCTTTCAGAAAATGATATTCAACAAATTGAAAAAATCCGGCAGGAGATCCAGGTTCACCTTGCTGATTCGATCGGTTATCTGATCAATCAGGCCAGGCTCCGAAGGGTAGATGAGCTCTTGTCAAAAGTAATGGGGCTGCAAGGAGAGGCCCCCAAATCCATCTCTTTCTTTTTAGGAAACCTCTCCCTCCATCCTATCTGGGGGATCCCTATCCTAATGTTCATCCTCTGGGCCACTTATGAATTTGTCGGGGTCTTCGGAGCACAGACCAGTGTCAAATTCTTAGAGGAAACCCTATTCGGAAAATGGGTTCTTCCGCCCGTAGCCACTCTCTTCCAGCGCTTTGTCCCTATCCCCTTCATTCAAGAATTTTTTATCGGCCCCTATGGGATCATCACCATGGCTCTCACCTATGCCATTGCGATCGTTCTCCCCATTGTCGGCTGTTTCTTTCTGGTCTTTGGACTCATGGAGGATTCGGGATACTTACCCAGACTGGCCGTGATGACCAATCAGATCTTCAAAAAAATGGGGTTAAATGGAAAGGCAGTGCTGCCCATGGTTCTGGGTCTCGGATGCGACACCATGGCCACCATGACCACCCGGATTCTGGAGACTGAAAAGGATCGCACCATTGTGACACTTCTCTTAGCCCTTGCGGTCCCCTGTTCTGCCCAATTAGGCGTGATCCTTGGAATGTTTGCAAGCCTTCCTGCCCTCTATCTCTTCCTGTGGATCTTTATTGTCGCTGGGATCCTGATTCTGGTGGGTTATTTGGCATCGCGGGTGATCCCGGGTGAAGCCTCTGATTTCATCTTAGAGATTCCCCCTCTGAGGATTCCTCTCATCTCCAATGTGATCGTCAAGACCCTGGCCCGAATTGAATGGTACCTGAAAGAGGCTGTCCCCCTTTTCATCCTGGGCACCCTTATCCTTTTCGCACTTCACAAAACGGAAATCTTAACCCTTTTAGAACGGGCCGCCACCCCGCTGATCGTCCATTTCCTGGGTCTTCCCGCTAAGGTTACGGAAGCATTCCTCATTGGATTTCTTCGAAGAGACTATGGGGCAGCAGGCCTATTCGTTCTGGCCAAAGGGGGCCAACTCAATTCCCATCAAATCCTGGTCAGCCTGGTGACCATCACTCTTTTCATCCCCTGCATTGCCCAGTTTTTTATGATGATCAAAGAGAGAGGTTTAAGAAAAGCCCTGGTGATATCGGCGGTGATCATCCCCGTTGCTTTTGGAGTGGGTGGGATGGTAAATTTCTTATTAAACATTTTTGGAGTGTAAGATGCAGAAACCTATCACTTACCAGTGCCCCCTTTGTGGGAAGCAATTTTCTCCTGATGAGATGAAATGCCATTCGGGTTGCCTTCTCTCAAAGAACTGTAATCTCCTCTGCTGTCCCCATTGTGGGTATAGCTATAAGGAACAATCGATCCTCGTCGATTTTTTAAAATCCTTATGGAGAAGAAAGGCGAAACCATGACCAAAGGACCTGAACCCAAAAGAGGCCTTCACCAAAGGATGGGGGCATCCGTTGACGGAGTCGAAGAGGATCGGATCGATGAGCTCCTCGAGCTCATCTGGACCTTACGAGAAGAAGGGGTGGCGGACATGGACCACCTTCTTGAGACGACCCGGGACATTGAAGCGAAATCCGTTCTTCGCAAGATGATCAAGGACGATCTCTTTCAAATAGAAGGAAAACGAATGATGCTCAAGGAGCGCGGGGAGGAAAAGGCGAGGGAGATTGTTCGACGTCACCGTTTGACAGAGAGGCTCCTCTATGAGATTTTTGAAATGTCCGAAGAGGAGGTCGAAGAAGAGGCTTGTAAACTTGAGCATATTCTGAGCCCCGGCGTGACAGAAAGCGTCTGTACCTTTCTCGGCCATCCGCCGACCTGCATTCATGGAAAGCCCATCCCGAGAGGGGAATGTTGTGCAAAATTCAAAAAGGAGATGAAACCTCTGGTCATTCCTCTTGAGGAATTGGGTTTGGGCGAGGAAGGACGAATCGTGTTTATCGCGCCCAAGTCACACCAGAGGCTCGACCGGTTGAGCACTCTGGGGATCGTTCCGGGAAGTGTCCTCAGGATGCATCAGAAAAATCCTTCCTATGTCCTGCAGATTGGAGAGACAACGCTTGCGTTGGATAGGGATATTGTGAAGAATATTTACGTTAAGAGAGCTTAGTAGGCAGGAAAAGGTTTGAAGGTAAGGAATCAGGTTCAAATGTCAAAATTCAAATTTCAAATCAATGCCAAATGCGTAAATATTGAAATATCTCTCATTTGAGCTTTGAAATTTGGCCTTCATTTGAACTTAGAACTTTGACATTTGGCATTATACTTAATCTCCTTCTTTTTTGGAGGGCAGTTCTCCTCCTCGCTTTTCCATCTCTTCCTGAATCAACTCCCCTAGGCTGTGAGAAGTGGATCCCTGGTCCGAGATATATTTTTCGACCTCCGCCTTCTCCGTCTTCTCCTTGAGTCCTTTGATGCTGAGGCCAATCCTTCGTTCATGAGGATCGATGTGAAGGACCACGGCAGACAGGGTATCCCCGACCTTCAGGACATCTGAAGGCTTCTCCACTTTCTCCCGGCTGATCTCAGAAACATGGACCAGCCCTTCGATCCCCTCTTCCAGCTCTACAAAGGCGCCAAAATCGGTCACATTGGTCACCTTCCCTGCGACCACGTCTCCCTTTCGATATCGCCGGGCCACATCCTTCCACGGGTCAGCCGTCAATTGCTTAACGCCTAACGAGAAGCGTTCATTATTTCGATCAATATTCAAGACCACCGCTTCTACTTGTTGCCCCTTCTTATAAAGCTCACCGGGATGTTTGATCTTTTTTGTCCATGACATCTCGGAGACATGGACAAGCCCATCCACGCCTTCATCAAATCCGATGAAGATCCCAAAATCGGTAACCGTTTTCACTCTTCCCACCACTTTGGTCCCCACCGGATACTTCTCCTCAATCACAGCCCATGGATTGGGTTCGACCTGTTTCATCCCCAAAGAGATTCGACGCTTGATCGGGTCGCAATCGAGGACCATGACCTCTACCGTGTCGCCGATGCGGACGACCTTGGAGGGGTGTTTCATCTTCTTGCTCCAGGTCAGTTCTGAGATATGGACCAGCCCTTCAATCCCCTCTTCCAGCTCTACGAAAACTCCATAATCTGTCACATTGACGACTTTTCCCTTGGTGCGGGAACCCGTCGGATATCTTTGAGGCACAGATTCCCAGGGATCGGGCAAGGCTTGCTTTAACCCTAACGAAACCTTTTCTTTCTCGTGGTCAAAATGAAGGACTTTGACCTTGAGCCGATCTCCGATGGAGAGTTTCTCCGAAGGATGCCCAATTCTGCCCCAGGAGATGTCCGTGATATGGAGAAGACCATCCATTCCACCCAAATCGATGAACGCACCATAGTCGGTGAGATTCTTCACCGTCCCCTCTAAAATGTCCCCCTCTTTGAGATTCTTTAAGGTCTCCTCTCTCAACTGCTTGCGCTCCTCGTCGAGAAGAACACGCCGGGAGAGAACGATATTATTCCGCTTCCGATTGAATTTGATCACCTTAAACTTTAATCGCTGACCGATCAAGGCATCCAGATTCCGAACGGGCTTTAAATCAATCTGAGAACCGGGTAAAAATGCATGAATCCGCCCGATATCTACGGAAAGCCCCCCTTTCACTTTGCCGACAATCTCCCCCTCGATGACCTCCCCCTCCCGGCAGGATCTGGTGATGTCCCTCCAAATTGTTATTCTGTCTGCCTTTTCCTTCGAGAGGGTCAATAACCCTTCCTCACTCTCCTTCTTCTCCAAAAACACATCGATCCGGTCTCCGATCTTCACATCGACTTTCTTATCCTTTTTCAAGAATTCCTGCATGGGGATCTGTCCTTCGGATTTATATCCCACATCCACGGTCACGTGATCCGGAGTAATGTCGATGACCGTTCCCCTGAGGATCTGGCCTTCTTCCAACGTCTTTAGGCTCTCTTCATAAAGCGTTTGAAAATCCTCGGATTCATCCCTTCGAGGAAGCTCTTTACCTTCTCTCTTTTCCGCTTCTCCTCCGAGAGAGGCCTGTCTTTTCTCTTCCTCTGAAGAAACCAACTCTTCTTTCACCATTCAAAAACTCCCTTCTTCCAATGATCGAAATTATATAGCACACCTGCCAAAAAATTACAAATCTTTTAGGGCAGCTTGAAAGACTACTTTGGGCTTTCCTTGTAATCCCAATTTCTTCTCTCTTCGAACCAGCAGCTTTTGACAAGGTTCCTCAGTTAATTCAACGGAATAGGTGTGAAGCCCTACGGTTTTCGGATTACGGATTAGGGGTCCTAAATTACAGAGATTTCGGGGTGCTTCCTCGCGGCCTCCATGGCCTCCTCGAAACCCAGACAAGAACCGGACCATCCGGTCAGCAGCGACTGGTTTCACTCCACTTTGCTTTTTGCCATCACAATGCGAACCATCTCCTCTACGATCTCTTCCACGGAGCGATGGGTGGAGTCAATGAACAGGGCATCGTCTGCCTTTCTGAGAGGGGAATGGTTTCTGTGCCTATCATTATGGTCCCTTTGCAGCAACTCTTCCTGCGTTTCCTTGAAATCTACCTTCACTCCCTTTTCAACCATTTCATGATATCTTCTTCTTACCCGCTCATCGCCTTCAGCATCTAAATAGAATTTTACATCCGCATCGGGAAAAACCACCGTCCCGATATCTCTTCCTTCCAGGATGACACCACCCTCTCTTCCCATCTCTCTTTGCATCCGGACGAGAGCTTCTCTTACCCCCTTTTGTCTCGAAATGGAAGAGGCAAGGCGGCTGATTTCGGGGGTGCGGATGGCTTCCGTAATATCCTCTCCCTCACAAAAAATGCGGGTTTGTTCCTCTTCTGTAACGAAGGTGATATGAAGGGATGAAGCCAACTGGCTGACCGCCAATTCATCCTCCGGAAAAATCCCCTTCTTTTTAACTCCGAGCGCAACAGACCGGTACATCGCTCCCGTGTCAATGTAAAGATAACCCAGTCGTTTGCCTAAAGAGCTCGCCACCGTGCTCTTCCCGGCACCCGAAGGGCCGTCGATCGCGATGGTCAATCCTTTTCTTTTGGATGGTTTCCCCATTCCGACACCCACTCCGCTCTTTCCTAACCGGGCTTTGCCGTATCAAGAAGGTTTTTTCAATCCTAAACTCTCGGCCACGGCCTGATAAACGACTTGCCCGTCAATAAGATTAAGACCCTTTCTTAAAGCCTCATTCTCTTCCATAGCCTTTTCGAAACCTTTGTCTGCAATCTGAAGGACGTAGGGAAATGTCGCGTTGGTAAGGGCGAACGTGGAAGTCCTTGGAAAGGCACCCGGGATATTGGTCACGCAATAATGGACAATCCCTTCTTCGAGGTAGGTGGGGTTCTCGTGAGTGGTGGGACGCGTGGTCTCAAAGCATCCGCCTTGGTCCACAGAGATGTCCACCACCGCAGAACCAAGGCGCATTCTTTTCAGCATCTGGCGGGTCACCAATTTCGGCGCATGGGCGCCCGGGACAAGGACCGCCCCGATGACGAGATCGGCCCCTGCGATTTCTTCCCCGATCGTCATCCGATTGGAGATGAAAGTGGCAATATGCCCTTGGCTAATGTCATGGAGATAACTTAGCTTTTCCGGATGGATATCAAGAATGCTGACACGGGCGCCAATCCCCAAGGCGACCTTGCAGGCGTTGGCACCCACCACCCCTGCTCCAAGGATAACCACTTTGGCCGGAGGAACGCCGGAGGCCCCACAGAGGAGAACTCCCCTTCCTCCGTGCCTCGCCTCTAAGCACATGCCTCCTGCAAGGACTGAGGCCCTTCCCGCAATTTCGCTCATTGGCCGAAGAAGGGGAAGGGATCCATCTTGCCCCTGAACAGTTTCATAGCCGATCCCGATGATCCGGCGTTTCAACAACTCTAAGGTGAGCTCCCGATTGGCAGCCAGATGAAGGTAGGTAAAGAGGATTTGGCCGGACCTCATCAGGGGAAACTCCGGCTCCAGAGGCTCTTTGACCTTCACCACCATTTCGGCTTCGTTCCAGACATCCTTTGCCTTTTCCACGACAATTGCCCCAGTTTTTCTGTACTCCTGGTCAGAGAAACCGCTGCCCTCCCCCGCCCCTCTTTCCACAAGTACGCGATGGCCGTGCGCCACTAAGGCATCCACACCTTGCGGGGTCATACCCACCCTTTTCTCAACTTCCCTAATCTCCTTTGGAACTCCGATAATCATAGCCTCCCCCTTGCCAAATATCCCGTCCACCGACGAATCGTGTTGGCTCTTTCTCTCTCGCAGCAATTCTCTTTCTAAATAGCCTTTTATATCCAAATTCAAGAATTGTCAACCATAAGGGACTCTAAGCTTCCGATTAGCATCTTCGTGCTAATACAGACGCAATGAATAAAGCGTCATGGCGAGGAGTGAAGCGGTTGCGAGGCGAAGCCGAAGCAAAACCGGAGATTCCTCACTTTGCTCGGAACAGGCTCCGCAATCTCGTAGTTCAACGGCGGAGATTGCCACGATCCCGTTCGTTGCTCGCAATGACAATACAAAACCATTTAATGCATTTGCTATAATATCCTCTTTCCAAAAAGGTATCGGATATGCTATGAGTATTCTGCAATTAGCGTTTGGGAAGGTAATGGAAGTTTTTCCCCATGCGCTATGCCCTATGCTCTGTGCGATGTTCACCCGTTCGACCACGCGAAGCCCCGCCTTTGAACGCGGGGAAGGAGGCGCGGCTCAGGGTGAACCTTGAGCAAGTCCCGGCCTTCAGGCCGGGGAGTCGAAAGGTTCACTTAGGCCGCGGAGGTAAGAGATGAGTGGAAGAAGATTTGATGCTGAAAAACTGGATAAAGAATCTCTCGAAAGGCTATCCAAACTATCAAGACTGGCTCGAGGCGATATATTGAAAATGACAACCCTTGCCGGTTCAGGACATCCCGGGGGGTCTATGTCCTCCGTCGATTTTTATCTGGTCCTGTATTCATATGCCAATGTTCATCCTCAATCTCCAGCGGACTCCAATCGGGATAGGATTGTGATCAGCCATGGCCATACCTCTCCCGGAGTCTATGCAGCTTTAGGCCGCCTGGGTTTCTTTCCGATTGAGGCAGCTATTGCTACCTTTCGTAAGACGGGGAGCCCTTTTGAAGGTCATGTTGAGAAAGGGATCCCGGGGGTGGAGTGGAATACCGGCAATCTGGGACAGGGATTGTCAGCGGGTTGCGGATTGGCTTTGGGATCAAGGATATTGAAAAAAGAATTCCATGTCTTTGTTGCCATGGGCTGCGGGGAACAGCAGAAAGGCCAAATCTCTGAGGCCCGCCGCTTTGCCATCAAATATGGCCTTGATAACCTAACCGCGATCGTCGATTTTAACTGTAGACAGATCAGTGGAGTAACCCAAGAGATCATGCCCCAGGATATCGTGAGAAATTTCGAATCGGACGGATGGCGAGTTAAAGAAGTGAATGGCCATCAATTTCAGGAGATCTATACCGCATTCCGGGAAGCGACCTTCTCTAAACATCCGACGCTTATCCTTGCCCACACCACAATGGGGAAAGGGGTTTCTTTCATGGAAGGGAAGGAAGAGTTCCATGGAAGAGCCCTCACCCTCGAAGAATATAAGAAGGCCATCCAAGAACTGGGAGTGGAAGATGATTTAGATCGATACCGTCAAATCCGGGAGAAAGAAAACCTTCCCTTTACTGCAAGGAAATATCCCATAGAAGCTTTTTTGGCTCAGACGGGGAACCCAAGAAGTTATGAAAAAGACCAAAAGTTAGACAATCGGAGTGCCTTCGGAAATGCTTTGGTCGATATCGCCAGAGCCAATTGCCGAGAGGGTTCTCCTCTCCCAATGGCGGTCTTCGATTGTGATTTGGCCTCTTCTGTGAAAACGGCAGCATTCGCTAAACAATTTCCTGATCATTTCTTCCAGGGAGGGATTCAGGAGCATAATACCGCTACCATCGCCGGGACCATCTCCACTCTTGGTCTTCTCTCCTTTTTTGCAGACTTTGGAGTCTTCGGGGTGGACGAGACGTATAATCAACACCGTCTCAATGATATCAATCAGACAAACCTTAAACTTATGTGCACCCATAACGGCCTTGATGTGGGTGAAGATGGAAAAACTCATCAATGTATTGACTATATCGGGGTGATGCGAAATCTCTTTGGATATAAGACCATTGTCCCGGCAGACCCAAACCAAACCGATCGCGTGACTCGATATGTTGCAAAAACCCATGGAAATTTCCTTGTCGTCATGGGCCGGTCTTCCATTCCGATCCTCCTCACAGAGGCAGGAGCGCCCTTATTTGGCACCTCCTACGAGTTCCGGTACGGTCATACCGATCTCGTGCGGAACGGAAAGGATGCGGCCATTCTTACAACGGGAGGGATGGTTTACAAGGCCATCCAAGCCTGGCAAAAATTGAGAGAAAAGGGAGTCGCGGTCCAAGTCATCAACATCTCCTGCTTAAGCGATTTAGATAACGAAGCCATCCTCAAGGCGGCCAAGACGGGGATCCTGATCACCTACGAAGACCATCATATTCAAACCGGTCTGGGAAGTCTCATCGCTAACTTCATTGCAGAACATGGCTTGGGGATTCGTTTTCGAAAACTTGGAATCAAGCAATATGCCGGTTCCGGAAAGCCGGATGAGCTTTATCGGACACAGGGGTTAGATGTGGAAAGTCTTGTCCGGGCAGTGGTGGAAGAGATTGAAAAGAAAGGGTAGTGTTGGTGATTGTGAATGGCGTTTGTGAATGGAAAAACGAATCATCATCACGAATCACGCTCACGAATAGCATTCTCTATGGATATCCTGATCTTCGATATGGATGGCGTTCTCATCGATGTATCAAAGTCTTATCGCAAAACCATCCAACAGACCATCCAAATTTATCTGGAGAGCTGTCTTGAGTTTGAACGACGCCGAAGAGGTTGGATCACGGACGAGGAAATCTCCCTCTTTAAATCGGTGGGAGGCTTCAACAATGACTGGGATTTGACCTCCGGACTCCTTCTCTACCTTCTCTCCACTTCAGGTATTTCCCCTCTTCCAAAACGGAAGAAATTTTCTTCCATTCCAGAGGTTGTTTCTTATCTCAAAACAAAATCCTCCATGTTCCATCGGA
>JBAVGF010000037.1:0-13280 GCA_049684675.1 Thermodesulfobacteriota bacterium
TCTTCTTTGCCTTGGCCTTAAGATATTCAATATTCTCCTGGTGGGGTTTTGTCTCGATGGCCACCCTCTCAACTACCTCAATGCCATATCCTTCCAGGCCGATGATCTTTCGGGGATTGTTCGTCAAAAGGCGAATTTTATGAAGACCAAGATCGGCGAGAATCTGAGCGCCGATTCCATAGTCTCTCATATCGGCCTTGAATCCAAGAGCCTCATTGGCCTCCACCGTATCTTTCCCGATGTCTTGAAGACAGTAGGCTCTGAGTTTATTGACCAATCCAATTCCTCTGCCTTCCTGCCTCATATAGACGATGACGCCCTTCCCCTCTTTCTCCACCATGGCCATGGCTGTATGAAGCTGTTCTTCGCAGTCGCATCGCCTCGATCCGAATACATCACCGGTCAGGCATTGCGAGTGAACTCTTACCAAAACTGTATCTTCCGCCCTGATCTCCCCCTTGAGCAAAGCGATATGGTGATAGGGATCCACATCGTTCTCGTAGGCAATGGCTGTAAACACACCCCCGTATTTTGTAGGAAGGGTGGCTGTGGCAATCCTTCGAACCAGGGACTCCTTATTCAGGCGATATTTGATCAAATCGGCAATGGTTACAATTTTCAGTCCATGTTCTTCAGCAAAGATCCGGAGATCCGGCATCCTTGCCATGGTCCCATCATCTTTCATGATCTCGCAGATCACCCCTGCCGGCTTCAGCCCAGCCAATCTCGCTAAATCGACCGATCCTTCAGTCTGACCGGTTCGGACCAACACCCCACCCTGTCTTGCCCTGAGTGGAAAGATATGCCCGGGAGAGACCAAATCCTCGGGTTGGGCGCTTTCATCCACGGCAGTCAAAATAGTTGCCGCCCGGTCAGCCGCTGAAATACCTGTGGTCACCCCTTTACGGGCATCGATGGAGACGGTGAACGCGGTCTGAAATCGTGAGGTGTTTTCAGAGACCATCATCGGCAGACGAAGCTCATTCAGCCTTTCGTCCGTCAATGAAAGACAGATCAATCCCCTCCCGTATTTTGCCATAAAATTAATGGTCTCAGGCGTCACCTTCTCCGCTGCCATCGTGAGATCGCCCTCATTTTCCCGGTCTTCGTCATCGACCAGGATCACCATCTTCCCCTGGCGAATATCCTCCAAGGCTGCCTCAATTCTATGAATCATTCGAACCTCTCAATCTCCTTTGATGAAACCGTGCTCCCTTAAAAAAGAGCGATCAACTTCCCCAGGTTTCTTATCCCTTTGGCCAAACAATTTTTCAACGTATTTCCCTAAGATGTCCGCTTCCAGATTGACCCGATCTCCAACTTTTTTGTCCATAAGCGTGGTTTTCTCTATCGTGTAAGGAATCAAGGTCATTCGAATCTCCCCTCCCTCGTATTCATTCACCGTCAGGCTGATTCCGTCAATGGCGATAGAGCCTTTTTGAACAACGTACCTTGATACGGATTCAGGAATCCTTATTTTAAGTTGAAAGAAATCCCTTTCCTTCCTCTTTTCGGAAATCGCCCCAATCCCATCGATGTGCCCGGTTACGATATGCCCGCCCAGGCGGTCGCTCAGCTTCAGGGCTCTTTCCAAATTGACCCGGTCCCCTTCCTTCAACTCCCCTAACACAGTTCTCGCAAGAGTCTCTTGGGAGAGGTCAAGTTCAATGGCTTGCTCCCTATTCCCGACAACCGTGAGGCAGACTCCATTTACGTTAATACTATCACCAAGTTGCACTTCTGTCAAATAGGGTGGCAGTCCTAGGGTCAACCTCTTTTCTTGCCCCCGGTATTCTACCCTCAAAACCTTCCCTCTGTCTTCTATGATTCCAGTAAACATTGCTTTGTTCCCCATTCCAAATACCCCTCTATGAGTATGTCTTCTCCGATTTTTTTTGCTTTCATCTCTTTCAGTGGAATGGCTTCTTGAAGGCTGGATACCCCTCTCCCGCCAAAGATTCCCGGGGCCCGGTGATCACCGATCAGCTTTGGGGAGAGAAAGAGAAGAAGTTTATCGATCAAACCTTCGTCCAAGAACGATCCATTGACCTGACTCCCTCCTTCGACCAGAAGACTCATTATCCCGATTTCCCCCAGTTTGGAGAGACATGACTTCAGATCAACCCTTCCCTCTTTGGAATCGAGAGTCAAGATCCGGACTCCTCTCTTCTCCAATCTTTCTATCTTATCTTCAGGGGCTAATTCTGTCGCTACGATGACTACTTTTGCAGGAAAATCCCCAATTAATTTGGCTTCTTCCGGGATCATCAGTCGACTGTCGAGAACAATTCGATAAGGGTCTCTCCCTCCCCTCACTCTGGCTGTAAGCAGCGGGTCATCTCTCAATACGGTCCCAATGCCCACAAGAACTCCATCGACTTGATCCCTCAATTTATGGACGAAGCGTCGCGAGGCCTCGCCAGAAATCCATTTGGAATCACCGTCTCGGGCTGCTATCTTACCATCCAGCGTGGCGGCAACCTTTAGAATAACAAACGGCTCTTTTTCCAAAATATACTTACAAAACGCTTCATTCAATCTCCGACATTCTTTTTCTAAAATCCCTACTTCAACATCGAGGCCCGCCCTCCTCAGAATCTCGACCCCTTTCCCCTTTACCAATGGATTGGGGTCCTCCATGCCAATCGCCACGCGTTTCACACCCGCTTCTATCACCCTGGGAGCGCAGGGAGGAGTCTTTCCATAATGCGCGCAGGGCTCCAGGTTGATATAAAGGATGGCTCCTCTGGCATCTTCACTTGCCCGTTGGAGTGCAATGATCTCGGCATGAGCCTCTCCCGCTTTCGCATGGTATCCTTCGCCAACCACTTTGTCATCTTTCACCAGAATGGCGCCCACCATGGGATTCGGTGAAGTTCTGCCCCTTCCTTTCTCTGCGAGGCGGAGCGCCCGTTTCATCCATTGTTCGTCATCCATACATTTCGTGGAAAAAACTTCGTGAGAGTGGCTCGTGTCGGTGACTCGTGTCTTAGATTATTTGTCCACCAGCACCATCACTCATCACCTACACTATTTCTTTTTGGCCTCTTCCCTATTTCCAAGGAGGTCCTTCAGCTCGTCCATGAATTCTTGAATATCTTTGAACTGCCGGTAGACAGAGGCAAAGCGGACATAAGCCACCCCATCTAAACGATGGAGCTCCTCCATCACCCGCTCCCCAATCTCAGAGCACTTTACTTCTCTTTCTCCCCTTTCCTGGAAATGGAGCTCGATGCGATTCACGATCTTTTCGATCATGTTGATGCTGATCGGCCTCTTCTCGCAGGCCTTCTTCAGGCCGTTGAAGATCTTAAGGCGATTGAAGGGTTCTCTTCTTCCGTCTTTTTTGACGACCAATGGGAGGGCATCCTCTGCCCGCTCGCTGGTCGTGAATCGTTTATGGCAGCCAAGGCACTCTCTCCTTCGTCGAATGGTGTCTTTGTCTTTTCCCAGTCGAGAATCGACCACTTTACTCTCGGGATGGCTACAGAAAGGACATTTCATACGGCTTCGCTACCTATTTCAAGTTTCATGTCGAAGGTTTCATGTCTTTGATTTCATACTTGACTCTTTAACTTCAAACTTTAAACTTGCACCTTTAGACTTCTAACTCTTCTTTTTTCGGTTAAACTTCTCAATTGTGATTCCGGACTCTTTTAGCATCTCTCCGGCCAAGGCATCCGCATAGCCATTCTCATAGACGACCTTCTCAATTCCCGCATTAATGACCATCTTCGAACAGATAATGCAAGGGTGGTTTGTACAGTATAGGGTAGCTCCCCGGATCTCCACCCCATGGTAGGCAGCCTGGATAATCGCATTCTGCTCAGCATGAAGGCCGCGGCAGAGTTCGTGTCGTTCTCCAGAGGGGACCCTTTGTTTCTCGCGGAGGCAACCGATGTCCAGGCAGTGCTCCAGCCGGGAAGGAGCTCCATTGTAACCGGTGGCCAAAATCTTCTTATCTTTGACGAGGACAGCCCCCACCTCTCTTCGCAGGCAGGTGGATCGTTTGGCAACGAGATGGGTAATATCCATAAAATATTCTTCCCAGGAGGGTCGATGGGAAGAAACCTTTTTTTTCTCTCTCTCTTTCAAGGGTAAGCCATTCAGAGGATATATTCAAATTTGAAACAAATCGCAAATTCCGATCTTTAACGACCAAGACATTTGTTTGAAATTATGAATTTCGGTAATTGGAAATTATTTGGTATTTGCCCTGCCTGCGCGAAGCCGCTTCGGCGAAGGCAGGTGTTTGGAATTCGGTGCTTACTCCTTGAATTTTTCTTTTTCAAGGGCCTCGATTTTTTCTAATCGTCTCTTGTGCCTTCCTCCGGCAAAAGGCGTTTCCAACCAAACCTTGACGATTTCTTTTGCCAGTTCCTTCCCCACAATTCGGCCGCCAATAATTAAGATATTTGCATCATTGTGTTCTCGACTGCAGCGAGAGGAATAAAGATCGTTGGCCAGGGCCGCTCTGGTTCCCGGAAATTTGTTCGCTACCATAGACATTCCAATGCCGGTGCCGCAGACGAGGATCCCCTTTTCCAACTCTCCCCGTGAAACCTTCTCCGCCACCAGGACTCCAAAATCCGGATAGTCGACCGACTCTTCATTGAAGGTCCCCATGTCAACGGGTCTGACACCGAGGGATCTCAAAAAGGTCTTCAGCTCTTCTTTGAGCTCGAAGCCTCCATGATCGCAGGCCAACCCGATCTGCATGCTTTTATCCTTCAAATTTCTTGAAGATGAGCGTGGCGTTGGTTCCGCCAAACCCGAAGGCGTTGGACATGGCAGTTTTTGAAGGTTTTCGTCTTGCCACGTTGGGTACGTAATCTAAATCACATTGGGGGTCCGGCTCCTCATAGTTGATGGTGGGCGGCATGATCCCATCCCGAATGGCTAAAACCGTGAAAATGGCTTCTGTGCTCCCGGCTGCCCCCAAGAGATGGCCGGTCATCGACTTGGTTGCGCTAATGGGCACCTTTTTGGCATGACCACCGAATACCTTTTTGATAGCAAGCGTCTCGGTCAAGTCATTGAGCGGAGTAGAGGTCCCGTGGGCATTGATGTAGTCCACGTCCTCCGGCGTGATCCCCGCATCTTTAATCGCCATCTTCATGCATCGTATGGCACCGTCGCCATCCGGGGATGGGGCAGTGATATGATAAGCGTCGCCTGTGTAACCGAAGCCTACTAATTCCGCATGAATCTTTGCTTTCCGCTTTAACGCAAATTGCAGTTCCTCTAAAACAAGAATTCCTGCACCCTCTGCAACGACAAAACCGTCCCGATTCTTCTCAAAAGGCCGGCTGGCTTTTTCTGGCTCGTCATTCCTGGTGGAAAGAGCCTTCATCGCATTGAACCCACCAATGGTGAGCGGGGTGATATTGGCTTCGGTCCCCCCTGCAATCATTGCCTCTGCGTCCCCATAAACAATAGTACGAAAGGCATCTCCTATACAATGTGCCCCTGTCGCACAAGCTGTGACCACACACGTATTGGGCCCCTTGGGACCAAACAGGATCGCAATCTGTCCAGATGCCAAATTGGCAATGAGCATCGGGATGAAGAAGGGACTGATTCGGCCCGGCCCCTTTTCCAAAAGGATTTTGTGATATTTTTCGAGGCTGGGCAGCCCTCCCAGGCCCGTCCCCACAATCACGCCTATCTGTTCAGAGTTCTCCGGAGTGATGGCCAACCGGGCGTTGTCCAGGGCCTCTCTGGTGGCCGCGATGGCAAAGTGAATGAAGAGATCCATTTTTTTGATCTCTTTCTTATCGATGTATAACTCCGGGTTGAAATCCCTGACCTCCCCTGCAATCTTCGTCTCAAATCCGTTTGTGTCGAACCGCGTGAGCGGGCCAATGCCCGACTTTCCTCCACAGACGTTTTTCCACGCCGTTTCGACTCCGATTCCGGTGGGGATCACCAATCCCATTCCTGTGACCACGACCCTCCTTCTCAAAACATCACACCTCCTTCAGCATGTGCCGGGCGAAAAAGCCTTACTGAGTCACATGGGCCTGGATATATTCAATGGCATCTCCAACGGTTAGGATCTTCTCTGCCTCTTCGTCGGAGATCTCTATATTGTATTCCTCCTCCAAAGCCATGACCAATTCCACTAAATCGAGAGAATCCGCTCCCAGGTCGTCAACGAATTTAGCCTCCGGACTCACCTCGCCTTCATTGACACCCAACTGCTCCACGATAATCTCTTTGACCCTCTTATCAATAGACATGGAATCACCTCCTTATAAAATTTATGGAATGATGAAAATTGGAATGCTGGAATAATCTAAAGAACCTGAACCGTCATTCCACCATTCCATTATTCCAAGTATCTCCTTCCTCACATGTAGATTCCGCCGTTCACATTCAACACCTGACCGGTCATATAGCTCGATTCTTCGGATACGAGGAAAAGCACGGCCTCGGCTACATCCTCGGGTTTCCCTAACCGCTCCATGGGAATTAATCTTCTTAATTCCTCCTTTGCTTTTTCTGGAAGGGCCTCGGTCATCGGGGTTTCGATATACCCGGGAGCGATGGCATTAACATTGATCCCTCTTTGGGCGTACTCCCTTGCAATCGTCTTGGTCAAACCGATCACCCCGGCCTTTGAGGCTGAGTAGTTCGCCTGTCCGGCATTCCCCATCTCTCCAACCACGGAGGCGATATTGACGATCTTCCCGCTTCTCTGCTTCGCCATGTGTCGCAGGACCGCTTTGGTACAGTTAAACGTTCCCTTCAGATTGACACCGAGGACGGCATCCCAATCCTCCTCTGTCATCCTGAGGATCAGTTTATCACGCGTAATTCCCGCATTATTAACTAAAATATCGATCTTGGCAAGCTTTTCTAAAATGCCCGCCACCATCCGCTCTACATCACTCAAATTGGCCACGTCCACTTTGACCGCCATCGCTTTGGGGCCAATCGCTCTAATCTCTTTTGCCGTCTCTTCAGCCTTCTCAAGATTGATGTCCGAGACAACTAAATCGGCCCCGTTTCGAGCAAGGAGCAGGGCAATCGCTTTTCCAATCCCCTGAGCTGCCCCGGTAACCAAAGCCACTTTTCCCGTCAGCTTCAATCCTTCCTCCCTAATTCAAGAGAGCAACCCCTTCTCATCTTGAGACTCTGTTGTAAAAAGCATTCCAAAAAATGTCATGCTGAACCAGGTCCTGAATTTAATTCAGGATCTAACGATTTCAGCATCTAACAAAATCAAAGACTTAACAGACCCTGAAACGAGTTCAGGGTGACAAAACGGTGGTTCCCATACTATCCCCTAGGGAGAGGGTAAATTGGGCCTTACGATATCTTCTTTAAAGTTTGGAGGTCTTCTAAATTCTTAGTCTCCACACGGCTATCGATCCGCTTCATCAAGCCTGACAGAACTTTCCCGGGTCCTATCTCCACCACCTGCTCAATCCCTTTTCCGACCATCTTCCTCATGGACTCTTCCCAGCGAACAGGGCTCGATACCTGGGCCACCAATAATTCTTTCACCCTGTCTTTGGAAGTATTGGCCTCTGCCTCCACGTTTGTCACCACGGGAATCTTCAGATCGCTAACAGAAATCTCCTCCAACGCCTTCTCCAGACGCTCCCCCGCTGGTTTCATGAGGGAAGAATGAAAAGGAGCGCTGACTGGAAGGAGGACCGCTTTCTTCCCTTCCTGCTTCACTCTCTCAATGGCCCGCTGGATTGCTTTCGAATGACCGGCGATGACGATCTGACCCGGGCTATTAAAATTGGCGGGGGCGAGAACCTCGCCGGACGAAATCTCTTCACAAAGTTTTTCGACCTGTTCCCTCTCCATACCGAGGACCGCCGCCATCGCCCCTTCTCCTACGGGGACGGCCTCCTGCATAAACTTCCCGCGGAGACGGACAACCTTCA
This sequence comes from Thermodesulfobacteriota bacterium, assembly GCA_049684675.1. GTDB lineage: Bacteria > Desulfobacterota > BSN033 > BSN033 > UBA1163 > UBA1163. The sequence continues at coordinate 7,905 of JBAVGF010000037.1, forward strand.
CGGCTTGGGAGAAGGTGAGCGCCTCGGAGGCAACTAAAGCACTGTATTCTCCGAGGCTATGTCCTGCTGTGAACTGTGGAGCTACCCCTTTCTCCGCTTGGAGTACCTTGAGCGCGGCAACGCTTGTCGTCAGCACGGCGGGTTGGGTATTTTCCGTCAGCTTCAACGCTTCTTCGGGGCCCTTAAAACAGAGCGCAGATACGGAAAAATGAAGCGTGTCATCTGCTTCCTCAAAGATCTTTTTCGCTACGCTGAAATTCTCGAAGAGCTCTCTTCCCATTCCCACGTACTGGGACCCCTGCCCGGGGAAAATAAAGGCGATGGATTTCATTGGGGTCCTTTCTTTCCCGCGTATTCCTTGCTCAATTCCAGACCGATGACATTCCGCTGGATCTGATTCGTCCCTTCATAGATCTGGAGAATCTTTGCATCCCGCATCATCTTCTCAACAGGATAATCTCTCATATACCCATAGCCTCCGAAGACCTGAACCGCATCGGTGGCTACTTTCATGGCCACATCACTGGCAAAGACCTTAGCCATTCCGGAGACCTTTGAGATCTCTTTGGGGTTTTCCGATTGATCGATATAGCGGGCGACAGAATAGACCAAGGCCCTCGCCGCTTCGACCAGAGTAGCCATATCGGCCAAAATGTGTTGAACCGCCTGGAAAGAAATGATCTTCTTTCCAAACTGCTCCCGTTCTCGGGCATAACGGACCGCCTCGTCGAGTGCCCCCTGCGCCAGTCCAACACCCTGGGCACCTACCCCGGGTCGGGTTCGATCGAAAGTCCTCATCGTAACGATAAATCCCATTCCTTCTTTTCCAATCAGGTTTTCTTTGGGAATGAAGCAATCCTGGAAGACCAGTTCCCGCGTCGCGGAGGACCGGATCCCCATCTTCTTCTCTTTCTTCCCAAAATCGAAGCCTGGAGTTCCCTTTTCGACAATCAAAGCGCTCGCTCCCCGGGGACCCTTTGATCGGTCGGTCATCGCGATAACCGAGTAAATTTCCGCCTCCCCTCCGTTGGTGATCCACTGCTTGGTTCCGTTCAAAACATATCCGTCTCCCTTCCGGGTAGCAGTGGTGCGGAGGGCCCCTGCATCACTTCCCGCATCCGCCTCGGTCAACCCGAAAGCGGCCAATTTCTTCCCCTTAGCAATATCCGGGAGATACTTTTTCTTCTGTTCGGGATTTCCAAAAAGCAGGATGGGCATGGCACCCAATCCGCTTGCGACAATACTGGTCGCAATCCCGAGACAGACGCGGCTCAATTCCTCTGCAACCAAACAATACTCCAGGATGCCTCCTCCGAAGCCCTCATACTCTTCCGGCATGGAGACTCCCATGAGGCCTGCGTCCGCGCTGATTTTAACAATCTCCCAAGGGAACTCTTCCTTCTCATCCAATTCCGCCCGGGCTGGCAGCATTTTCTCCTGGGCGACCTTCTTCGCTAAATCTCGAATCATCTTTTGTTCTGGCGTGAAAAAATAATCCAATCTTCTTTCCTCCTTGTTGCTTTAAAAGATATCAATGAATCGACTTCACCGACTCGCTCACATTATCAGGGGGTTTCTGGCCCAAACGAAGCATGTCTTGTTTCTCCTTAAGTTCTTGGATGAGATGTTCATTCAGTCTATTCTTGGCCAGGTTCGAGGCCAAGAGAATGGCATTCATCATCGCTTTCCCATTGGATGAACCATGGCAGATGACGCAATTCCCGTTAATCCCCAAGAGAGGCGCTCCTCCAACTTCTGCATAGTCAAGCCTCTTTTCCAGGCGGCGAATCGCCCGCCCCATCAGGAAATAAGCCACCTTCGCCCGAATATTATCCTCTGCTTCCTGCTTGAGAATAGCGTGAATGGTCTCCCAGAGCCCTTCGCTTACTTTCAACGCTACATTTCCAACGAAACCATCGCAAACCATGACATCCACTTCTCCGTTATTGAGATCCCGGCCTTCCACATAACCGACATAGTTCAAATCGGTTTCTGATAAAATATCGTGGACCTCTCGCGTTAGCTCATTCCCTTTCCCCTCTTCCTCTCCATTGCTTAACACGCCAATCCGAGGCGTTTCCTTTCCCAGAATATATTTCGCATAGGCATCCCCCATCATGGCAAACTGAACGAGATGAATAGGCTTGCAATCCACATTGCCCCCGGAGTCAATGAGGACCGTGCTGCCTTTTGTGGTGGGATGGATCGTGGCGATAGCCGGTCGTTCCACATCCTCCAATTTTCTCAAGATAACCATCGCCAGGGCCATGGCCGCTCCCGAATTTCCGGCGGAGACTACCCCGCTGACCTGACCCTCTTTTTCCAGATCGATGGCGATTTTAATAGAGGTATCTTTCATCCTCCGGATCACGGTTGACGGAGAGTCGTGCATGGCCACCACGTGAGGGGCATGATGGATGTAGATGGGGAGTTTTGAGGTAGGGTATTTGGAAAGTTCTTTGCTTACCTGGTCCTCATCGCCCACCAAAACCACCTTGACGCCGTGTTTCTTCGCAACTAAGAAGGCTCCTTCGACAACATTCTGAGGGGCGAAATCCCCTCCCATCGCATCGACCGCAATTTTCATCTTACACTTTCTCCTGACATCATCCTCGAAGATTTAACCGGTTAGAAGGCCCCGCCATGCATGGCAAATTGGTTCGGGTTTACTTCTCTTCCTCCACCTTGATGACCTCTCTCCCTTTGTAAGTTCCACAATGGGGACAAATATGGTGAGGGAGTAAGGGCTCATGGCATTGAGGACACAGCGAGAAGCTAGGAGCACTCAATCTATTATGGGCTCGACGTTGACCCCTTTTGGCTGATGATGTTCTTCTTTTTGGAACTCCCATTCGAACGCATCCTTTCTCATCTACTAAAATGACTTTCAGACGTTGAATTAAGAACTTGGCCCGACTACCTTATCTTTTCCACATAACAGATTATGGCGGCATTAATCAAGCTTTAATTTCTTGAGAGCGGAAAACGGCGATGCCGGTTCCTCCTTCACGCACCCGCAGGAAGAGAGGTTTAGATCTTTTCCGCATACCGAACAAAGCCCTTTGCATCCCTCCTGACAAACGGGTTGGTAGGGGATCTCCAAAAAAACCTGTTCACAGGCAATCTCGGAGAGGTGAATTTCTCCTCCTTCGAAGAAGCTCGACTCCATCTCCTCACTCTCCAATTCGGTCTCTTCCTCTGAGGGAGCCTCTTTCAAAGGGTGGAGAGTGAGTTCAAAGGTAGTGGAGAAAGGATAAGAGAATTCCTTCAAACACCTTACGCACTGGAATCGAAGAGTGGTTTCGACCTTCCCCGTGATCAGGACCGATCGACCCGCCTTCCTAATCTTTACCTCCGATTGGAGTGGAGCCTCGAAGTCAAAGTCAATCCTCGAAAGGTCTTTCAGGTAGGCTAACAAGGAAGCCCTTTCCTCTTTCCACTTTAGATCCAGACCCTCCTCGGGAACTTCATCCAATTTCAAAGTAAACATTTCATTCCAATTCCTTTACACTGAATTAAGGAAATAAATATATAAAAAAAAATTCTTTTGTCAAGAAAAATTGGGAGTTGTCGAAATGTGAAAGCTTTCGCTTGAAAAAAAATCCTCAGTATGTTAACAGATTCACAAGTAGGGCAGCAAGTGGTTAGGGAAAAGGTCACCTATTTGTCTCAAAAGATTTGTAGAGGAGGAGGAAACATGGAAGGGATGGATAAGATACCGAAGAAACCGATCAAGATAACGGATACGACCCTTCGGGATGGTCATCAGTCCACCTTGGCCACCCGGATGAGGACGGAGGATATGACCCCCATTGCAGAGGGGCTGGACAAGGTGGGGTTCCATTCAGTAGAGATGTGGGGAGGAGCTACCTTTGATGTAGCGCACAGGTTTTTGGGAGAAGATCCCTGGGAGAGAGTCAAGGTCTTAAAGAAATTGATGCCCAGAACTCCCTTTCAGATGCTTCTTCGTGGTCAGAATCTGGTGGCTTACCGGAACCATCCGGATGATCTGGTGGAGGTATTCATCCAGAAGTCGGCAGAGGTGGGCATTGACATCTTCCGTTGTTTTGATGCGGTCAATGACGAGCGAAACTTTGAGACCGCCTTCAAGGTGATCAAACGGGTAGGAAAGCATATTCAGGGGACGATCTGTTATTCTTTAACTGAGAGAAGGATGGGAGGACCGGTATATAATCTCAACTACTATCTGGAGAAGGCAAAGGTATTGGAAGGGATGGGAGCGGATTCGCTCTGTATCAAGGATATGGCGGGGTTGTTAGCCCCTTATGATGCCTATGATTTGGTCAAGGCTTTGAAGAAGACGGTAAAGATTCCTATTCAACTGCACACCCATTATACGAGCGGGATGGCATCGATGACGTATCTGAAGGCGATCGAGGCGGGGGTGGACATCGTCGATACAGCCCTGGCACCTTTTGCACTCCGGTCTTCACAGCCTGCGGTGGAGCCGATTGTAGTGGCGTTGGAGGGGACGCCCTGGGATTCGAAGTTGGATCTGGACAAGCTTCTGAAGCTTGGCGATTATATCGAAAGCATTGCGCCAAAGTATCGGGAGTTTTTGGATACGACGAAGATGGCGGTGATCGATACGAGTGTGCTCAGGCATCAGATCCCCGGCGGGATGATCTCCAACATGGTGAGCCAGCTCAAGCAGCAGAAGGCCCTGAATCGGTTGGAAGAGGTTTATTCCGAGCTTCCTCAAACGAGAAAAGACCTTGGTTATCCTCCGCTGGTGACCCCGACTTCCCAGATTGTGGGAGTCCAGGCGGTTCTCAATGTTCTATTTGGACGGTATAAGATGGTCTCGAAGGAGACGCAGGATTATGTCTATGGCCTGTATGGAAAGCCACCGGTACCCATTCCTGATGATATCAAAAAGTTAGTGCTAAAAGGGTATAAGAGAGGAAAGGAGCCTATTACGTGCCGGCCTGCGGATTTGATCGAGCCGGAGATGGATAAGGTGAAAAAGGAGACAGAGGGGTTGGCCAAGGGTGTTTGTGATACGCTGGTTTATGCGCTATTTCCCCAGACGGGAAAAGAGTTCCTGAAGTGGAAGTATGGGCTGGAGCCCATGCCGGATAAGGTGAAACCCAAGACTTTGGAGGATGTGAAAAAAGAAGACGAAGCCATTGCGAAAGCCAAGGCAGAAGCCCAGAAAAAAATAGCCTAAAACAAAAGAGGCCTCTTCAAAGGGGCCTCTTTTGTTTCTTGCCCAACAGGTCAGGATGAGCTGATTGCAGCAGTCTGACTTTCTTCCTCGATATATTTTATTAGAATCTTGTAGATCTTGTCGTCAATCAGGCCAACTTTATGAAGCCACGTCATCGCATCTGAAATTTTAAACAGGACATGAGG
>JBAVGF010000038.1:0-5512 GCA_049684675.1 Thermodesulfobacteriota bacterium
ATCCACCAGAGCAATTTAACCGATTCCTTTGCCTTTTCTTCAGACCTCTCGGCATAATTCTGCTCTTTGTAAACGAGAATCCAGGTGAAGCCACTGATCGGATAACCCTCCGGAGCATCCGAATCCGTGAGACTCACTCTCATATCATCAGGCAGATTGGTATCTGCAGCAAGGCTTGTCGAGGCGATCGTGGCACTCACAAATTTACCCTTTTTGTTTTTCACCATGCCATAGGGCATCTTGTTCTGCAGGGCGTAGATGAGCTCGACATAGCCGATGCTTCCGGGTGTTTGTTGGACCAGACCTGCAACGCCCGGATTGCCCTTTCCACCCAGGCCCGTTGGCCAGTTTAAGGAGGTTCCCGTCCCGACCTTCCCCTTCCACTCCCCGCTGACTTTGCTCAAGTAATCGCTGAAGATGAAGGTTGTGCCGCTGCCATCGGACCGATGGACCACCGTGATGCTCATAGCGGGAAGCTCCACTCCCGAATTGATTGCAGAGATTCGGGGATCATTCCATTTCCTTATCTTTCCGAGGAAAATGTCAGCAATGACATCCGGCGTAAATTTTAATTGTGGATTTCCCGTTAAATTATAAGTCGGAACCACCGCACCCGCGCAGGTGGGGATATGAAGAACCGGCGCTGATGCCTCTGCTAAGTCTTTGTCGCTCATAATCGCATCCGATCCCCCGAAATCCACCGTCTTGTTGATTAACTGCCTGATCCCTCCACCTGAACCGATCGCTTGATAGTTCACTTTTACCCCGTACTCTTTATGATAGACATCAAACATCTTTGAATAGAGCGGGTAGGGGAAAGTGGCCCCTGCTCCGATAAGTTCTACATCTTTTGCATGACCGGTACCCCCAAAAACCATTGAAATCAAGAAGATTGTGATCAAAACCAAAACCTTCTTCCTTCCTGTCCTCAACAAACTCTTTCCAAAACTATTCATCTTGTTACCTCCTTACTATCCTTTAGACTACCTGCTGATACAGCTTCTTATTTTTATTTCAATATTAATCTGCAATTGTTACAACAATGTGTCGAAAGAATAGAATTTCTGTGACAAATGGAAGAAAATTAGGAGGGGCGGTTCATATTGAAATGGTGGGATTAGGAGAATAAAATGTTTTTTCTGGTCTTTTTGGCAGGGTGAAATAGAAGGTAGACCCTTTCCCCGGCTGGCTTTCAACCCAGACCTTCCCACCATGGGCTTGAATAATATGTTTGACGATGGAAAGGCCAAGACCCGTTCCACCTAATTCTTGGGACCTCCCTTTATCCACCCTGTAAAAACGCTCAAAAATTCTGGAAAGGTCTTCTTTTGGAATTCCCATGCCATTGTCCTGAATCAAGACTTGAATCTCTCTCCGCTCATTTTCGAAGGCCGAGATCGAAATCTCTCCTCCCTCAGGGGTGTATTTGATGGCATTATCCAGAAGATTGATGAACACCTGTTCCAAGTAACTTCGGTCTCCCATCACTTCGAGAGAAGAGGGGATGATGCTTCGAGAGATGGATATCTTTTTCTTCTCTGCCGCCTCTTTGACAAAATCCGAAACGTCATCGATCAACTCAGAAAGGGGAAGACGATCCACTTTCAGATAAAACTCTTTGGATTCGATCTTCGAAAGCGCCAAAAGGTCTTCAACAATTTTTGTCAACCGATCGGCATGTTTCTGGATGACCTGGAGAAATTGAGGTGCTACTGCTTCCTTCAGGGCTCCATCTAAGAGTGTCTCCGTATAACCTTTGATGGTCGTCAAGGGAGTTCTTAATTCATGAGAGACATTGGCGACAAAGTCCTGTCTGATTTTTTCCAACTCCTTCAATCGGCTAATATCATGAAAGACGGCAATCGCCCCTTTTATCTTTTCGCCCTCTTTGGGTGAGGGAGAGATTCCCACCACATTGACCTCGATTGTTTTCCCGCCGGATAACGGAAATGTCAATTCAAAGGCCGAATTTTTTCCTTCTTGGACCGCTTCTCGAATCGCCTCCTCTAACTCTGCATTTCGGACAGCTTCTAAAGGTGCCTTATCAACGATCTCCGAAGAAAGAGACAATATCTTCCGAAGGGCATCGTTCACCATCAGGATGCGACCCCTTTCATCCACGACCAGGACCCCTTCGACCATTCCCTTGAGGATCGTTTTGAGATAATCTCTTTCTCTGGAGACCCCCTCGATTTTTTCCCTGAGTCGGATTCTCATTTCATCAACTGCTTTGGCGAGTTCACCCCATTCATCATTTGAATAGATCTGAATCTCTCTCTCCAACCCCCCTGTGGCTAACCGCCTTGTCATCTTTCTCATCCTTTGAATAGGTTGAGTGAGAACCTTCGAGAAAATGTAGGCAAGAGAAAGGGTGATAAGGAAGGAGATCAAAAAGGAGGAGAAGAAGGGCTTCTTAAGAACATAGAGGAGGTACCCTTGGATCAGAAGAACAAAGAGGAGGAGAAAGATAAATAAAACCATCAGTTTCGTTTGGAAAGGAAGCTTCATTCTTTCTCCTCACGGAATCGATATCCCACTCCTCGGATGGTTTCGATGGAGTCTCCCAAAGGTCCGAGTTTTTCTCTTAACCGGCGAATATGCGTATCCACTGTCCGGGCGTATCCTTCATAGGTGTATCCCCAAACCTTGTCCAGAAGGCGCTCCCGAGTTTGAACACGTCCCCTGTTGGTTACGAGTTCTACCAATAGTTTGAATTCGGTGGAGGTCAATGGAACAGGTCTTTTCTTAGAAGAAACCAGATGGCGATCAATATCGATCAAGAGGTCATTTATCTGGATCGTTTTTTCAGCTTCATAGGGGGTGTCCTTTCTGCGAAGGATTGCTTTCACCCTTAAAACCAATTCCCTTGGACTGAAGGGCTTCGTGACGTAATCATCCGCACCCAACTCGAGCCCTATGACCCGATCCATCTCTTCTGCCTTTGCCGTGAGGATGAGGATCGGGATGGATCGGGTGAGCGAATTTGATTTGAGGGCTCTGCATACGTCCTTTCCGTCCACCTCAGGAAGCATGAGATCCAAAATAATGAGACCGGGCCTTTCTTTTCTTGCCCGTTCCAGTCCCGAAGCACCATCCATGGCTGTAGAAACAGAAAAGCCAGATTGTTTAAGATGGTAGGCGATGAGATCAACAATATCTTTTTCATCCTCAACAATTAGAATGGACTTCGTAGGGATATCACCTCCTCTCCTATTTATCCATTCTTACAACGATTGGAGATATGAGTCAATGGGGATGAAGATGAGCCTATGAATTCAACCTTCATCGGTCAAGAGAGAATATGTCTTGATTTACTTCCATTTTTTTGTTAATGAATCAGAAGATTTTAGCATAGGAGGACCTCTTGAAAGCGACAGTGAAATATTTCCTTGTATTTACTGCGATCCTTCTCCTGATCTCCTGCGCAGGAGGGGGCAAAAGCGAAAAGAAGGATAGAGACATCACTATTGATGAACACTTTCAATTGGCTTATGGTGCTGCAGAGAGGGGGAATTTGGATGAGGCTGCTAAAGAATACCAAGAAGTGCTGAAATTGGATTCAAAGAATGCAAAAGCCCATCTCAATCTCGGCATTGTCTATGGGAGACAGCAGAAATGGAAGAAAGAGATGTCGGAGTATGAGAAAGCACTGCGTATCGACCCTCATTTCGCTGAGGCCCAATTTAATCTCGGGGTAGCCTACCAGGGTAGAGGAAAGCTCGAAGAGGCGATGGCTCAATATCAGAAGACGCTTCAAATCTATCCGAATTATGTCGAAGCCCATACCAATATGGGAATTCTTTACTTCAGAAAGGGAATGCTGGATCAGGCCCTTGCGGAGTATCAGAAGACGATCGAGATCAAACCGGATTATGCGAAGGGTTATTACAATATCGGCAGCGTCTACCGGGAGAGGAAGAAAATAGACGAGGCGATCGCTTCCTTTCAGAAGGCATTGGAAATCAATCCCAAATTTGCAGAAGCTCACTATAGTCTGGCTGTGATCTATTATGAAAAACAGGAATTTAAGTTAGCGATCGAGCATTGTGATCAGGCCGGAAAATTGGGGATACTCGTTGATCCTAAATTCTTAGAAAGACTCAAGCCCCATCGTTAACCCCTTTACTTCCCCCATCGCCACGCATTCTTTCTGTGCGAAGCACCCTCATCTTTTTCAATGAGGTTGCCATGCACCTTTTCCCATGATAGCAGGACTTGCATGACAATATGAGAAAGGGGTTTTTGTTCTCTAAGTCGGATTTGGGCTGCATCTAGGGCTTGATTTTTTTCCTCTTTTCTGATAATTCTCCAACCATCATGAGGGATTTATTGATCTTCACGTAAATAAATAATGGAACGAAGATTGCCATCACATTAAACCCTCCCCTCTCCCCCGTAATCGGGGGAGAGGGGAGAGTTTGGGAAAAAGAGTAGGAGAAGAGGAATGGAGACAAGAGAGGCGATTTTGGATTTTCAATATGCAGAGAAGATGAAATCTGGCTTGATTATCGGAACGACCCTCCTGGATCAATTGGCATCGCTCGATAAAGAGGAAGAGTTTTCCGGAGGTAAAAAGGTACTGGTATGGTACTTAGAGGGGCTGCTCCGGGAGATACGAATTGCAGAGAATGTGCTGGGATCGAGCCGCTACGCTGACCTGGAGAGAAAAATGATGGAGGTGATCGGAAGAATTCACATGTCTCAATTTCAAGAGGCTCAGGGCTCTTTTTCTGAGGCCATCTCTCTGGCCACTACGTCCTGTCAGACGGCGATGAATTTTTTGATGGAAAGAAAGCTGGTTTAGAAATGGGTAAAAGCAGGGCCATGATGCGATAGGCAAAAGTTGAAACAAGGAGGGTTAAATCAATGATCGGAACACCCAGTCCAAGTTATAGCATTCTCATTCGAATCGAGATTCTCAGTAAGCCAGGGATGCTCGGTAAGGTTACCTCTGCCATCGGCAAGGTAGGAGGAGATATCGGCTCCATCGATATCGTCGGATTTAAGAAGAATATCATTATCCGCGATATTGTCGTAAGTGTGGCCGATATCCCGATGGGGCAGAGGGTGGTTGACCGGCTGAAGCAGGTCAAAGGAGTCAATGTCCTCAATGTCACAGATCGAACCTTTATGGTTCATCAGGGAGGAAAGATCGAAATTAAGAATAAGATTCCCCTGAACACCCGAGAGGATCTTTCCATGGCGTACACGCCTGGAGTAGCGAGGGTCTGCATGGCGATCCATGAGGATCAAAAGAAGGTTTATGACCTGACCATTAAAAGGAATACCGTAGCTATCGTCACGGATGGGACGGCAGTGCTTGGGCTTGGAGATATCGGACCGGAGGCAGCGATGCCGGTGATGGAGGGAAAGGCAATGCTCTTCAAGGAATTTGGCGGCGTTGATGCCTTTCCCATCTGTTTAAAAACTAAAGATCCGAAACAAATTGTCACAGTGATTAAATCTATATCCCCTGGATTTGGTGGAGTGAATCTGGAGGATATCTCTGCTC
>JBAVGF010000039.1:0-4876 GCA_049684675.1 Thermodesulfobacteriota bacterium
GGCTCGGATCATCGTGGAATTTATCCGGGAGAATTAAGCTGAAAAGAAACATAAGTGTCAGGTCCACGCTATTCACAATAGAACGTGGGTCAATTGTTCATCGTCTCCCTTCTGATACAGGATTTCAAACGGAAATCAATAAAAGCGAGAAACCTTATTCAGATTTTTAGAGAAATAATTTCGAACTCTTAGGTAAATCTCTTCCGCTTTGAGCCTTCTCCAATAACAATAGTAATTTTAAAAAAATTTATTTGAATTGTCATGAATTATTATGCAGTTTCAACAATTGACACGAATGGGGGTTTGACACTCGAAGGCATAAAAAATGCATAATTGAAGAGCGATGCCGAGAAGAATCGTTATTGACATAGACATCCTCTTTAAGATCATCTTTAATATTATCACAGCACTGATTTTGTTTTGGTTCATGTTAATTAGCTTTGAGATGATCTAAATGATGACGTTCCGGAAGAAGTCTAAAAAGTGACCGGAGGATTAAGTTATGGTAGGTTACGAACTTTACTGCTGGCGTGACCCAAAAGGTTATGAGTTGATCGGGGTGCTGCCGGAAAGGAGAAACAACCCTCAGAGAGTAACCAAAGAATCGGTTTTGAATTGGGGACAAAAATATTTTGGTATCCACTTGAACCTCGAGGATATGTACTTTATTGAAGTAGAAATAAATGAGGAGGCGATCCGCCCGGGAATTAAAAAAGTAAATCCATACAATTTGACCAGAGGAGGGGAAAGGCAGGGTTAGAGATAGCCGTGCTTTTTTATGCGCATTTCTATCCGTAATCGTCAAGTCCCACATCAACCTGCTATCGAGGAAAAGCAGGTGTACTCCTCAACTTAGGCTCTCTCCAAATATTTTCATCTCTCCCATCCAATTAAAGTCCTTTTCCCAATTCCCATTGACACTGTGTCCCTGATTTAGTACACTCCAAGCAGGTCGATAGAAAAATGAGTCCCGGATGTAGGAATTGTAAGGGTTATTTTTCCTATCAAATGAGTTTAATTTGAGGGAGGACCTTTATCCAAGAGTTTGACATGGTAGTCTATAAGGCCTTTTAAAAAAATTATGAGACATGGAATTGTAGAACCGAAGAATGAGAGGAGGAGGATTATGCGGAAAGTTATTGTTATTTATCACAGCCAGCAGTATGGGAATACCAGGATTCTCGCAGAAGCGCTTGCGGATGGGACTCGGGAGGCTGGCGCTGAAGTTAGCCTTATTAACACAAACGAGCGGCGGGTGACCCTGGAAGAATTTTTGGCGGCCGATGCGGTTGCAATAGGCACCCCTGACTATTTCTCATACGTCGCGGGCACAATCAAGACCTTTTTCGACGATATCTACCTGTGGGATCAGTCAGGCAAGCCTGTGAAAGGAAAACCGGCTGCACTTTTCTTCTCCTGTGGTGGCGGCGGGAAAGTGAAGGAGCCTTTTGAACAACTTGCTCACCGCTTCTTCCAACAGGTGGGCGAGACGGTAGGAAGTGAACGCCCCATTAGCAACGAAGCGAAGAAAAAGTGCCTCGTGCTAGGCAAGGAAGTCGTGAGAGCTCTAAGTAATAGGGCTCCCAAGAAATAAACTTATTTGTTCATAAGATATAAAATAGGTAGAGACTCGCTCCCTCCTTTCAAGTCGTAATCAATAATATAAAGTTACACATTCTCCGCAGTTTACAACCATTGAACTCCGATCATTCTTCTGTTATGCTCTTTATGAAGGAACAGGAGAAAAGGAATGAGACCAATACGGTTGGAAATCGTTACAAATGTGATCATCCATTATGATCACTGACGACACTGTGAAATCCTCTTCGGTGAAGTGGGTCTTGACCAAAAGTTCCATCAGAGGGAGACGGACGAGTACCCTCTAGACCTAAAAGAGGAGTACGCGAAACTTTCTGACTGGATCCAGGATTTGGCCCGGTTCTATAAACATCGTCTCTTCATCAAACTCATTGACGTTCAATCTCCCCTGGGAATCTATAAATCCCTTCGTCATTGGATTCGAAAATACCCCACCTTTATCGTTGAAGGGCAGGAGACTTACACGGGTTGGGATAAAGGGCGGCTCGAAAGTCTTCTGGTTAAGTTCGGCTTGACATAAATGCAGCTTCGTAGGAAGACTGGAGTGCGAGAAGACTTTATCATGGTCAGCAAGAGAATGGAGATGAGACTAATGAAGAAATTACTTTCCATAGGTGCTACAGTTTTTTTGGTCTTGATACCATTAATGGTAAACGCACAGTCAGGGCAGAACAAACCGGAGCCCCCTCCGATTGAACAGAGTTTGGCCCGTGAAGGTTCTTTTGCAGTGAAGCTGGTTGAGGCGCTGAAGATGGGGCAGGCCAAGAGTGAGGCAGAAGCGGAGAGTATTTTGGCTTCGGTCGGTATCGCACCCCGTAACGGATGGATTGCTGATTATCCCTTGACGCCCGATATTATCGGAGAGGTGCGAAATGCTATCGGTATGGCACTGGATTCCGGCAAATTAGCGATGAACAAAGACCAGGCGTTGATGGCGGTTCAGGTTCTTATTGATAATGAGTGGAGGCTTGCGGTTGCGTCTGATAAGGGACAAGCGAGACAATACGGTGACTACCCACCTGCTGTCTATGAGGGATATGAAGGGGGATATGAACCATATCCCTATTACCCTTATCCATACTATTACGGTGGTTATTACTACCCTTACCTCTATCCTTATTTCAGTGGTGGTTTTGTAATCAGAGGATTCCGAGGCGGTGGTTTTGGGGGCAGAGGATTCCGAGGTGGCTCCCATGGCGGTGGCAGTCATGGCGGAGGTCACCGGTAAACTGAAGGAGAAGGCCTCCGAAGAAGCACCCATGTGGTCCTTCTCTTTTTGTTCAATTTTTGTTAGCTCGAATCCTGATTTTCACAAATTATTATAAAGGGTGTAATCCTACGGACATTGTCAACCGTCTTGGTGACTCCTTCCTGAAGTCGTTGGCGGAGAGATTTCGACCATAATGCAAGATTTCATTGGGTAATCGTTATTTGCAATACCCGCCTAAAACCTTCCTTCATATCTTGTGGTTGTTTCCTGGATTGACATTCAATGCCGTTTTGGGTATATTTCATACAACTAAGAAAGAGTTCTCATCATTGCTCGCTAAAAACCCCAACATGATCAAGTACAAGCATGCCCTTGCCCTAAACCCATATTTCGGGGATTCTACCGCATTCATAGGGGCTTTCCCTCCGACCGGCCTGGAATACATCGCCACGAGCCTGAAAGGCCTGGTCGGTAAGGTGACGCTTCTCGACCTTCGGTATGAGAAGGCTTACCAGGACCCGAAGGCACTCAGCAAGTTTATCAGGAACGAGATCGATCTTCTATGCGTAAGCATTCGATGGGAATCTCAGTTCGAGAACATCTGTGATTTCGTCTCCCAGTTGCCTTCCGAGATCTGCACAGTCGTCGGAGGCTACAAAGCAACGGAGGAAGTCAAGAATCTGTTTGACCGTTGTCCGAATATCGACATGGTCGTACGGGGTGAAGGCGAAGATATTATTAAACAGATCGTTACGGGGGTCCCGTACAAGGATATTCGTGGGCTTTCCTATCGGGAGAATGGAGGAATCGTTCACAATGAGATCCATCCTCTGCCCGATATCACGAAAATTCCATTTCCTGACCGGTCCCTGAGAAAGCACGTTTATCGTATGGTTAAATATGGTGTTCAAATCAGCAACCACACCTTCGACACAGTACTGACAACGAGGGGATGTCCGTTCAAATGCAAATTCTGCACATTCAGTTTGAACCCTCTCGGGCAGAAGAGGAGCTACACGGAGCGAACAGTCGAATCTGTCGTTGAAGAGTTGAAGACGGTTACGGCTGATGTCGTGCTCTTCAGCGACGACAACTTCTTCACAAACCCGAACAGGAGCGGACAGCTTTGCGATATGATCATCGAGAACAAAATCAAGAAGATTTTTGCTGTCCAGGCCCGGATTGACATCGCGAGGCATCCCAGCATCCTCGACAAGGCAGCTAAAGCGGGTTTCAAAATCTTTCTGTTTGGGATCGAGTCGCCGCACGACCGGATCTTGAAGCAGCTTGAGAAGGGGATTACCCAACAGCAGATCCGGGATGCGTTTGCGGTCCTGACGAAGTACGACTTCTATCTGCATGGGTACTTTATCTACGGCAACATCGGCGAGACGGAAGAAGAGATGCTCTACATCCCAAAGTTCGCGAAGGAGATCAAGCTGGATTCCATTAATTTCCACAAACTCCGCATCGAGAAGTACTCCCCCCTAAAGGAAGTGGTCGAACAAACGCCGGGCTACTATTTCAACCGTATTGGCGGTTCCGTGTATTCGGACCGTTACGGGCGCAAGGAGCTGACGCAAATCCGTAACCGGATCCGGTCGGAATTCTACGATCTACCGCAGGTCATCCATATTATCAAAAAGGCAAGGCAAATTGGGCTTGTAAGTGGCCGCGACTTGACGAATGCATTTCTTAAGCTACCCCTTATCATGTATGGATTGGCCAGACGAGAAATGCGAAAGAAGAGATAGAGCAAGTCTCCCTGCAGATATTCGGTTATTCCAAGAACATTATGCATGCTTTCAGTCAATAATCCTCAGCTCCAGGTATTATCTCAGAGTGAAGATAAGTAGGTGGAACAAGCAGCCCACTTCTTTGACTCTTTCTTTCTGAAAGTTTCTGAAAGTTTCGGTTGACCAATTTTCACAAAGTAGATATATTCCAATCGGGAATCCACGAGGTGGCGGTGCAGGTGTTTCTTTGTTTTCAGCAGAGAAGATATTAATCACTGCTTGATCAACTTTCAATAAAGGCTATTTCGCCGCAGAAATATAAGAACAAGGA
>JBAVGF010000040.1:0-2094 GCA_049684675.1 Thermodesulfobacteriota bacterium
TCCAGCTTCTTTTTCGCCAACTCGGCTTGCTTAGAACGGGGAAATCGTTCGATGACCCGTTTGAGAAGATTTCTGGCAGTCTTCTTATCACCCAGTTCCAGGAAGGCCTGGGCCTGTTTGAATAAGGCAGCCGGGACCTTATCCGTTTCCGGATACTTGGTGATTGTTTTCTCATATTCCAGGATTGCCTTCTCAAAATCCTTTTTTTGATAATAGATCTCTCCGATCCAAAACTGGGCGTTGCCAGAGAGTTCGGTGTTAGGGTACTGTTTGAGGAATGCCTCAAATTTCTTCCGGGCTCCCTCTAAGTCTCCCTTCTGAAAGGTCTCATAGGCATCCTTATACAGGTTCTTCATCCCTGCGGAGCCCCCTTTTGGCTTGGAAGGGACCTCTTTGCTTGAACTTGGTTTTTCCGACTCCTTCTCTTTTACCTTCTCGTCCATGGCCTTGCGACGGCCCTCCATTTCTCTAATTTTTTCTTCCTGGGCTTTATTTTTCTCTTCCAGGTTTCTTCTGCCCTCTTCCAAGCCCTTTAATCGAGCATCGACATCTGCCTTGACTTGCCCAATCTCCTTCGAGGGTCTTTTAAGGTAATCTTTATATTCCTCGACACCCGTGGAAAGGGTTCGAACTTCGGACTGAAGATTGTCGACCCGGATCACAAGGTCCGTCTTGAGCTTTTGGTTCTCCGCGGACAGACTGGATACCCTATCCTTCAAAAGGCTATTCTCTTTTCGGAGCGCATTGAGCTCCGAATAAATTTTATCAATATCTCTGTCGAGGGTTCGTACGTCCCTGACGCTTGCGCATCCGAAAAGAAAGACTCCGATTGAAAGAATCACCCACGTTCTAATCCCGTACAACTTTTTCAACTTTCCCTCCTTGAAAGCCCTTCCTCAGGCAAGATCCATGCCTCCCGAAGATCGGCTCGCTTGACCGGAACGTGCCCGGGAAGCCCATTCGATACATTCAGGGCCGTGAGTCCTACGAAGCGGATCGAACGGCCCCGCTCTGCGGACGGGGGGCTTCATTTACTTGGATAACACCACAATGTGAGCTCTCCGGTTATTAGCCCATGCCTCCTCATTGTGGCCTTTGTCCAAAGGTCTTTCCTTTCCGTAACTGATGGTTGAAATACGGTTTGAAGCAATGCCAAGGGAGATGAGATATTTTTTGGTATTGTTGGCCCTTCTTTCCCCGAGGGCGAGGTTGTACTCCACCGTTCCTCTCTCATCGCAATGACCTTCCACCTGAACCTTCATTTTAGGATTCTTTTTCAACTGGGCTGCATTTTCTCTCAAGATTTCCTCATCCCCTCCACGAATGTCATATTTGTCAAAATCGAAGTGGATGTCTTTGAGCAGTTTCGTTTCGAAGACTTCTCCTTCGATCCCACGTTCTTTCTTAGCGACCAAACTCTTTTCGAGCTCGTCCCCTATCGGTTTCTTAGCCTCTTCTTCCCTGATCCTTGCTAATTCTCTTTCTTTAAGTTCCTTTGCTTCTCTTGCCTCTCTCTCAGCCCGTTCAGCCTCGAGTCTACTCGCTTCTTCCGACCTCTGGACGGATGGCTGTTCTCTTCTAACGACCACGGTCTTCTTAGGACATCCCGCCAAAAAGGGCCCGAGACAGAGTATGAGAATGACAATGCTGACACTTCTCTTAACCATAATCGACCTCCTTCGTAATTGACTTTTCTCCTGCTTCTCGATAGACAGAATAACAAAAGAATAATCTAAATTCAATGGGGGCGGTTCTAACTCAGAATATACCCATTTCGAGGCAAAACTTTGTTTGACCTTTTGGGAAACATTTCTTTCTGGACTTCATCAGGTATTCTATTTTTCATCCTGAGTATCCCTCTTCAGCCATTTTTTTCCGGCATAAAATTCTTGACCATGAGTGGGTACCAGCTGATTAGCATTCGAAAAGATCTTTCAGTTTGGTTTGAGAAATCTCAATAACTCCTTATGGAAGAGTTCCGGGGCTTCCAGATGAGGGATATGCCCAACGTCAGGCAATTCAATCAAGGAAGAGTTGGCTATCCGTTTTGTAGTCCTTCTGCCTAACTCCGGGTATTGCCCCACCAAAGAGAGC
>JBAVGF010000041.1:0-10383 GCA_049684675.1 Thermodesulfobacteriota bacterium
GGCCTCAAAACCTAAAGTGTTGCACTTGCTTATTGAACTTGGGGGAGGAGAATTCAGGCTGGGTATTTAAATCGCTGCCAGCCCCCATGGTGCGAATGTTTTCGCCATTTGCCAGACCTTCCCTCCTCTCATCATTCACGGTGGAAATGACGGAAGGACGAAGAGGAGGACGTTAAGTGCGTCGAGGTCTTCCTTATTTTTCGATGCGCCATCAAAACGTGATATATAAGGGTCCCAAAAGGGAGATTTTTTTGAAATGAAAAACCTATTGATTTCCCTCGGCCTGATTCTTATTGTTGTTCAGCTTCCCTTTGGAGACTTCAAACCGAAGGAGCCTGAGGAAAAGAAGACACCGGTCAAGGGTTGGTGGATGGTCTCCTACTTTACTGTCCCTCCCACTCAATATTCGAGGGCCGGAAAAGGGATCATCAAAGCCCATAGCTTGGGCAGCCGATCCTCTCTTTTTAGGGAAGTGGAAGAAAAAGAGAAAAATTTCCCTGTCCTCTCTTGGAGATGGAAAATATCGAATGTGGTCCGCTCTGCCGTTGAAACAAGAAAAGATAGATTTGATGCCGCCGCTCGGGTGATGGCCATCTTTGGAAGAGAAAAAGGTTTTAACATCATTGAAGGAACAGAACCTTCAGGATTCAGAATCGAATATATCTGGGCGAGCCATCTGCCAAAAGGTCACCTCTTTGATCATCCGGGGGAGAAACACTGCAAGGTTTTTGTGCTGGAGTCCGGGGAAGGGAAAACAGAACGGTGGGTCTATGAGAAAAGGAATCTTCATGAAGATTATAGAACGGCGTTTGGTGCAGAACCCCCTGGCGTGTTAGCCATCGGGATTCAAACCGGCACAGATCATAGCAACGAGATGGTTACTGCTTATTATTCTGATCCTATCCTAAAAGGAAAATAAAAGAGAGAATTGGAATTAAAGATAACTTTTTTAAGGAGGGGAACCATGCAAATTTTAATACTTTATTACTCAAAAGGGGGAAATACACGGAAGGTGGCGGAGCGAATTGCAGAAGGAATTCAATCCATTTCGGGCGTCAAAGCCCTATTAAAATCGACTCAAGAAGTGAAGAAGGAAGATTTTGTTGATTCCGCTGGTGTTATCGCAGGCTCCCCGGTCTACTTCGGGGTGATGGCCTGGGATTTGAAGCGGGTCTTTGATGAATATGTTGTCATCCGCAGGAAAATGGAAAATAAGGTGGGGGCTGCTTTTGCCACCTCCGGAGATCCGTCCGGCGGAAAGGAGACTACGATTATCTCGATCATCCAGTGTCTGCTCATTTACGGCATGATCGTTGTGGGAGATCCCATGGAGGCAACTGGTCATTATGGCGTGGCCTGTGTGGGTGCTCCCGATGAAGGAACGAGCGAAAATGCCCGAAAATTGGGAAGGCGGGTGGCAGAGCTCTGTATGAAATTGGGGTCATGACGCGACCCCTCTCCCCTCTTGCCAAAGGGAAGATGTGAAAAAAATTGTCCCCCGATTTTTTCACACCCTCGGGGGGATTTGAAGTTTTCATGGTTCGGAGTGAGGT
This sequence comes from Thermodesulfobacteriota bacterium, assembly GCA_049684675.1. GTDB lineage: Bacteria > Desulfobacterota > BSN033 > BSN033 > UBA1163 > UBA1163. The sequence goes on from JBAVGF010000041.1 coordinate 1,554, forward strand.
AAGCTTTCCGACCATAGAACTGAGATTGACAGGGGTTCTTCCATTGCTTTTGACTGATCTTAACCCGTCAGATCCGAAACTTGTGGATGAGCTTTTTCTCTGTCTCTCCTTCAATCGTTGCCTCAACCTCCACATAGGATTCCAACCCTGACCCCTCTAATTTATTCTTGAGCAATTCGTCAATCTGAAAAATTCCTGCTGAGTTGCTCATGAGGATCACAATCCGGACAGGCTTCAGTTCGCCTTTCTCAATCTTAATCCTTTCAATGGCGGAGGCAGAGACTGAGTGGATATTGACCATGCCCGCCTGGAAGGGGATTCGGGAGCGGCCTTGAGCCATGTCCAACGCGTCGGCGACTCGGACGATACCGGCCTCGAGGGTCAACGGCCGCCCGTCAGCCCGATGAGAAATGATGGCATGGAGGATTTCGGAAATGATGATGGTCCGGGTGGGAATATCGTAGATGTCATCCAGCAACTCTTTAATCTTGGGAGCAGCCAGAAAGAGGCTGTAGAGTTCGTGATCGGCCCGGTGGATCGATATTCCTAAGTCATGAAAGAGCGAGGCCATGGCCACGATCACCTCAGCGTCTTCTACGGAAAGATTGTGGTCCGCGGCGACGCTGGGCTGGACGCCATGCTCGACAAGCAACCTGAGAAGCTTGAGCGCAATGTTAGCGACGATCTGAAAATGGACGGGGCCATGGTCGCTCATTCCCAACCGCTGGACAGCATTGACATTCATCACTTGCCAGAGGGTATAAAGTTCATCGTCTCCATTGATACGGTCTATAATCTGTTGAAGCCGGGGATTGTGCCTGGCTGGAATCCGGATCAAGATTCGCTTCGCCCCAGTCTCCGCTTCCTCAGCACCCTCTGTAAACTCCGTTCCCGATTCGAGGTCGCTCACATTCTTCTTTTTATCCATGGCCAGTTAGACTCAGTATATCCGATCCAAAATGGTGTGAAGAGGTGATTGAGCTTAACGGTTTCGCCTCAGCGCCGTCACCGTGTATCCTCTAATAAATCGACCTAAGAAAAAGATAGGTTAAAAAAAGCATCTCGTTTAGGAGTAGACCGAAACCGACTGGCCGGACCTCCTCTTACCTTCGGCAAGCCTAAATATCTTTTCGGCAACATATTCAGGAGCCAATAATTCCGAGGGGTCCATCCCTAAATCAAGATCCCAATTCAATTTTGTGTTCACAGCTCCAGGCAAAATGGCATAGATCCGGATACCTGTACCGGCCATCTCATCGGCAAGCGATTGGGTTAGGCCGATGACACCAAACTTCGAAGCACAGTAAGCTGAGAATTTACCCTCTCCCGCCACACCCAGACCTGAAGAGATGTTGAGGATGATCCCCTTTCCCTGCTTTTTCATAACGGGAATGACCTGACGCATAAAAAGAAAGCACCCCTTCAGATTTGTATCCAAAATATCATCCCATACTTTTCGGGTTATCCCCTCGATCTCTTTATAAGCTGCGACACCTGCATTGTTGACCAGGACATCGATTCTGCCAAAATGTTTCAGGCATCGGGCAACCATCCTTTTCACATCCCTCTCTCTTCGAACATCTCCAACGAGGCCGAAGATATTCTCCCGGTCCCCAAACCCTGTCAACTCGGCTATGGCTTTTGTCACATGTTCCTTATGGCGGCAGAAGATTACCACTCGGTCGTCCTCTTTTAAAAATTCGGCTGCCGTCGAGAAACCGATTCCGCGAGTCGATCCAGTAATCATTACGATGCGGTTCATTCAAATCACCTCCAGGCCATTCTATCATAGATCCCCGAAAATCCGCTATTAATTGTATTGACGTTTGAAATTTACAGATATATGACGCAAAATTTGGGACAGGTTCTTGAAAAAAAATCAGCCTCAACGAAAGACGATAAATGCAGTTTAGGTGACAATTGATGTCATTTTAATTAAGACGGATTATCATTAGAAATCTTGTTCCCTTATATAATTCGCCATGAATTTCAATGGGTTATTGCCGTCTCCTCGAAATTAATCCAGTTGGCAAAGAAATTGCTCCTTCAGTGTAAGGGGACGAAAGACCGTTGGAGGAGGAAAGAGAGTGGAAAACTTTGATCAGTGGACGGAAGCATTGTCGAGGGGCGTATTCACTCAAGCTGACGAAGACGACAGGAAGGTCCTCTTGAAAGCAGATGAGATTTTCGTTGAGGATGATTTTGAAGAAGAATAGATCATAGAATGGTGAAGGATAGAAAATAAAAGAAGATGGCGAAGAAAAAGATTCTTGTGGTCGATGACGAACAAGATATGGCCATGGCTTTGAAGGTTCGACTTAAGGCAAACGGATACAATGTCGTATTCGCTTCTGACAGTGTCCAGGCGTTTACGATTGCCAACAAGGAGAATCCAGACCTGATCATCCTCGATATTGTGATACCCGGAGGGGGTGGGTTCGTTGTCGCAGAACGATTGAAACAATCCGCGGCTACCCATCGTATTCCCATCATCTTCCTCACAGGGATCCAAGGAGGGCAAGAAAGGGCTTACAAGCTGGGTGCTTCCGGTTACCTGATGAAGCCATATCAGCCGGAAGAGTTAATGGAGACCATTCATAACGCATTGGAAATAAGCAGACGGCGGTCCGCCGAAAACGTCGCGGAGACGATAGGGGTGACCCCCTAAAAGACTCTCTTCCCATCCGTTTAATCTCAGACAGTCTGAACATCAATTTCCCACCATCTTCCGTCCGAAGGCGGGTTTTGCAAGCAGATGGACTTTACGGTATACTTTGCCTAAAATGAGCTAAGATAAGCCCGGCCTTAAAATGGCACTAGGGATGAGCCGTATCCAAATACATGAGATAGAAAGGCCCAAACAGGATGACCGCCAATCATAAGATCCGGCAATTCTTTTTTCCCTCTATCACACTGAAGTTTCTGATCAGGGTCTCCTTGGTTGCACTCTTCGCGTATCTTTTTTTTGGCCACCTCTGCGTTCCTTTCTCTATTCAAGGAATCAGTATGGAGCCGACCTATCACAACGGACGGGTGAATTTTTGTTGGAGGCTGCGTTATCTTTTTTCAGAACCCAAAAGGCATGATGTCGTAGCGGTGCGTTTTGCCGGGAGCAAAGTCATGCTTCTAAAGCGTGTGGTCGCTCTGGAGGGCGAACGGATTGAATTTCGTGACGGAAAACTTTTTGTTGACGGCAGGGAGATAGAAGAACCTTATGTCCTTTATCCTTGCGACTGGAATCTTTCTCCTCGGCAAGTCGAGAAAGATCGTGTCTATATTGTCGGGGATAATCGGAGTATGCCAATAGAAGACCACCATTTTGGACAAGCGTCAAAGGGTCGTGTCGTGGGGGTGCCATTATGGTGAAAAAAAGATATTTCCTCATCGGGTTACTGATTGTGATCATCGGGAGTGTGATTGCCATCACTGTTTTTCCGAGTGAGGAGAAGAGGGTAAGGAAGCAGTTCAATCTCCTATCGGAATGGGTCTCAAAGTCTCCGGAAGAAAATGCCATCGTCATGTTACAGAAGATGAGAGACATCGGTAGCTTGTTCGATGAGCATTGCGAGTTGAAAACCGACTACCCATCTCTTTCAGGAAGTTACACACGCGAAGAAATATCCACGTATGCAGGCAGCGCCCGTTCCCATGTTTCCCGACTCGATCTAAAGTTTTATGACCTTCAAATCGTTTTTCCGGAAAAGGAAGTAGCTAAAGTCACTTTAACAGCCAGGCTCACGGGCAGGTCGACGGCTGGAGAGCAGATGGACGAAGTCCGAGAGCTTGAATGTCGCCTGAAGAAAATCGAAAAGAAATGGCTTTTCAGTCAGATAGACGTAGTGGAAGTTTTGAAGAAGTAATAACTCATGGAAAATTAGCTCATCACTTATTAGAAGACCCCTCCCTCTAAATACTCTTCCACGAACCCAGGGTGGCAGACAAGAACCACCTTTCTAATCCATCGACATTGAAATTTCAAAGGGTGATGCATAAATTAGTGTAGTCTACGGGAGGTGACCATGATGAAATGTAATCGTTGCGGTGGCGCGATGTCTTATGAGAAGTTTTACGGTCAGGCTGAGGATTATTTCGGATGGAGATGTATTGTCTGTGGAGAGATAGTGGACCACGTGATCTTGGAGAACCGATTCCGAAGGAAACGATGATCGCCCCTGGGAAGAAGATTATTCGGGGGGTCACTTCGTCACACTTTTTCTCCCCAGATCGTAAGCCTGTTTTTTAATTTCCTCATTACTGGCAATCTCTCCTTTGGTCGAGGCTGAGGCCTGAACCACACCAAGCAAGTTCAGCCCGGTAAACTGGCATGTGCTCTTGAAACTGTGCACGATGGGATCGGCGGTTGAGACATTTGGGTCTCCGCAGACAGTGATCAGGCCAATTCTCTTTCCCTTCATCTTAGGACGATAAGCCTTTTGCCATCGCCACTGGGCGTCAAAAAAAGCGCACCAGCGGTCCAGGTAGGCTTTCATCTGGGCTGTCATGGCCCAGAAATAGACAGGAACGCTGTGGATAATGGCATCCGCCTCCAGGATCTTTTTGTGAATCTCAAGCATATCATCCTGAACGGCGCAGACCCCTGTTTCATTACATTTACCACAATCCAGGCATCCAGAAATCTTTTTCTTGGACAACATGATCTTCTCTACTTCTCCTCCTGCTTCGCTGGCCCCGGACAGGGCCTGATCCAAAAGAATGTCGCTGTTTCCTCCTGCTCGGGGGCTCCCCAAAATTCCTAAAACCTTCATGTTATCCTCCTTCCCATCGATGGTCACTTCCAAAACTTTAAGCCTTTTTAAAGGATTTGGCAATATAGGAATTCAATTCGCGTGACTATTTTTGATTTGATAAATTCACACTTCAAGGGTAAAATTATTTGTTAGGCCAAAAGTGAATGTTGATTACTGAATTATGAGAGGAGGAAAAATTATGGAGTTCAAAGGGAGCAAGACGGAGAAGAATCTTTTAGCCGCTTTTGCCGGCGAATCCCAGGCCAGGAATCGTTACACCTATTTCGCCAGTGCGGCGAAAAAGGAAGGCTATGAGCAGATTTCCGCTCTTTTTCTCGAAACCGCCGAGAACGAGAAGGAACATGCCAAACTCTTCTTCAATCTGCTGAAAGGAGGAGATGCGGAAATCCTGGCTGCTTATCCTGCAGGAGTCGTCGGGAAGACGGTCGACAATTTGAAAGCCGCGGCCGCCGGAGAGAATCTTGAATGGACGAAGCTCTACCAGGATTTTGCGGATGTGGCGAAAAGGGAAGGATTTGACGTGGTCTATCAGACCTTCGCCAACGTGGCAAAAGTGGAAAAGTTCCATGAAGCCCGGTATCTGGACCTGATAGAGAATGTGAAAGAGGGGAAAGTGTTCAAAAAGAATGCTTCAGTGAAATGGCACTGCCGGAATTGTGGCTATGTCTTTGAGGGGACAGGGGTTCCGGATCAGTGTCCGGTCTGCAAGCATCCCCGAGCTTACTTTGAAGTTCTGGCGGAGAATTATTGATGAACCAAGCCTGTCAAGGGGAGGTCTTCTCAAGGACCTCTCTTGTTCCTTAGGCCAACACCAGCAACTCTAAATTTAAACAGGGCCAACACATCCCTTTTTCTCCTTCCCTAAAGAATAACTGGAATGTGCTCCTAATTTCTTCCCTGATGAGGACTGGTTGTGCGGCACGATAAAATAAAAGAAGAAATATGAATCAAACCTCCTTAAGGGTTTTCATCACTTGCATCGGCATATCGGTCTTATTGGTTGGCATCTTGACCTCAGCCTTTGCTCAAGGCCACCAGACCTCCCGAGAACTGGATGCAAAGGTGGAAGCATTTCTGGATGGAAACCGGAGGAATTGGCACGGCTGGAATGTATCCTACGAAGACGGCAAAGTCCTATACAACCTCATCGTCAAAAACAGTTACAGAAGAGCGTTGGAAATTGGTACCTCCACAGGCCATTCCTCTATATGGATAGCCTGGGCATTGAGCAAGACGGGCGGCAAACTAACCACCATTGAGATCGATGAAAGCCGGTACAGAACAGCCTTGATGAATTTCAAGAAAGCCGGAGTGGAAGGGCTTATCGATGCCAGGTTGGCTGATGCCCATCAACTGGTGAAGGAGCTAAAAGGGCCATTTGACTTTGTCTTTTCCGATGCCGACAAGGAGTGGTATACCCAATATTTCAAAGAGGTGGAGCCTAAACTGGTAGTGGGCGGCTGCTTCACGGCCCACAACGTGATGGATGGTTTTGGAGGGGTCAAGGAATTTCTTGATTATATCAGAAGCCTCCCCCACTACCAGACCACGATCGATCATTCCAGCAGTTCAGGTATTTCCATCAGCTACAAGAAGTCGATTACCCTTTCTTCGCAATAATCCCTGAAAAATCTTCCCTTATTCCGTCTCTACCCCATTTTTTTCTTCCTTGTCCGTCTTTTCTCCCTCGGCGTGTCGCATCATCTTCTTCATCATGGAGCAGCAGCTCGAAATACTTCCTTCATCTGTGCAACAACCCTTCATCATTTCAGCCATTTTCTCAAGTTTCTCCTTATCCATTGTCTTTTTCCTCCTTATTGATTGTTGTGTTTTGTGAATCTTTACCTATATAGACGGAAAAGAGACTGGAAAGGTTACATTGAGGTATGCTCAAGGTGCATTAGAATGAGCCTCCAGAATTTTCTGTAGTCAATAATCAAGTCATACCGCAGGACTCTTTTCTAAATAGGCATGTTCCGATCAGGAATCCGCAGGATGGACATAAGACAATGGATGAGCGGCACCTTTACCTGTTCAAGGAAAAAAAACGCGGAAGGCCATCAAGCTGTAAATGAATCCAAGTGCGACCCAACCCCACGCCGGGAGTAAGAAGTGCGTCTTGGCTCTGTATTGTTCAAATGCCCTGCCAAAGAGAGGTAGAAGCCTTCTCGATTCTTCGTACTTTCCGCCAATGACCGCCATCCCTAGCACGATCAGGGTTTCAAGAAAAACCTTGAGTGCCCCACAGGCAATGGCTGCGCCACCAATCAACAAGAAGTGGCTCAAATAAATGGGATGCCGGACCCACTGATACGGACCTTCTATCACCAATCTTTCAGGGAAAGACCGCGTCTGTCCGGGCACTCGAAGGATAGGAAACAGAGCCATAGCCAACAGAAAGAGTCCGACCGCGATCATGAAGAATCCAAGAATAGTCACGGGTCCGATCATTAAATGGCGGGTAAGTATGATGGCGATAGCCCAAGGGATATAAAGGAGCAGGGCGTTGACCAAGGTTAGCATTGCCGCCCAACCGGTCCAGGCGGCTTTCGGGAGCAAGCCACCCTCCAGCCACGCTATCGGAAGTACGAAGAGAGAAATGAATGGCATCAGTAAGACCCTATTTACCAATTTTGGATGAAAACCTCCTTCTTTATACTTAGTCTAACATTTTTGAAAAAGCCGTTCAATCAACAGAATCAGGAGGAACCAGTCGTCTTCAACCCCATGCCCTACGGCGAAGCAAAGATAAGGTGAGTAGGTGTACTTCTTAATCGAGAGTTAGTTCAACGGGATTTGTCAGATTAAGTATCTTTCAGGATACCTTCACTTCTCTTCTCCTTCAAATATCTCGCGATCATCGCACACACTCTCTGTCTTACTTCCGGTGAGTTCCTTAGAATGATGACGGATGCTTAGGTTGAGTTTCAATCAAGATCCACAATTTTCTGTCGTCAATAATCAAGTCTCACCCCAGCGACCTTTTTGTAAAAGATCACGAGCGAAAAGATAATTTTCACAATCTCGTTTTATTAATTGACAAGAGATATTTTCGTGACCACCTTTATGTAAAAAGGATTGGGCGATAAAGACCTAATCCACCAGGATAGGAAGGCAAAAAGAAGGAGCAATCCAGACTAGGAAAGAACCGGCTACAAAAATTACACGTAACCCAAACCTGATCCATGCCTTGAGCCTGGGCGGTAATAGGGTCTACAGTTAGGGTGCTGGTGTGAACTCTGGTCTCGAGCAGGGGACGGATGCCCCGGCCCGGACGACAAACCAGGGTTTAAGGCCAGGCCGATCCAGAATTGATGTTAGGGCCAGGGACAGAACACTTTGTACATCGAGCCAGAGAGTACTCGGGAGAACGCTTATATCGTGTCGTTTAACCGGAAGCTAACTATAAGCTTTTGAAAGCGGAGACTTTACGACATTGTTTGAGCCCAAAAAGCTTATAGAGATTTGGGAGGAGGATTTTGGCCGGATTAAACCCCATGATGCTGTGGGCTAAAGGCCAAGAGCACCGTAGGGTAGCATACTGAGTCTAACCCTGAGCGGGGTGTCAAAGTTGGGGGCTGACTACATCCTAACTAGGTTGCTCCAGGCTTAAGATTTTGGCGTTCCCGTAATAACGGATATGTCTAATCTCATAAACAATTATCCATACACAGGAATTTTTCTTACCCTCATCCTTGGGGGCATCGGACTACCATTTCCAGAAGATGCCACCCTCTTATTGAGCGGGCTTCTAATTGCCCACGGCACTATCAAACTGTTCCCGACGTTTTTAGTCGTATTTCCTCTTCTATTGATCACCGATTTCTTCATCTTTTTTGTTGGGAAAAAATACGGAAGGAGGCTGGTTCAACATCGGAGATTCCGCAAGTTGATCTCACCGGAAAAGCTTTTGAAACTCGAGGAGAAATTTAAGAGAAGGGGAGCTTGGGTCGTTCTTTTTGGGAGACACATTTTAGGACTAAAAACACAGTTACTCCTTTTAGCGGGAGTAATGAGAATGTCTGTAACAAAATTTCTTATTGTGGATGGAGCCACAGCAC
>JBAVGF010000042.1:0-11495 GCA_049684675.1 Thermodesulfobacteriota bacterium
GCTCCCAGAACCGCGGCACTCGATTTCAAAAATTCCCTCCTGTTAACCTTTGTCATTTCATCCTCCTTTCTCAACGGGCCATTATACTCGATTGGGGAGCGGGAAATCAAAAGGTATATATCACGTAAGAACCCGGCCCAGTTTATTTCGTAAGAGCTGTGATTAAATGTTGATATTGTGGATACGATTTGACTAGCTCGTCTCTCCGGCCGGATTCATAATCTGCCAAATCAAATCCGGGCGAGACGGTCGTGCCCAATAGCGCGAATCTTCCATCCCTGAGGAGCCTTGCTCCCTGCCAAACCCCTTTTGGGATGATGACCTGTGGTTCCATTCCATTAAGAATATCAGAACCCATGGTAATCACCTTACCCGATCCGTCGGGCCAAAGTTGAACCATTTCGACCGGGTCACCCACATAGAAGTGAAAAATTTCATCTGACTGAAGCCGGTGTATGGCGGAAAAGGTTTCAGGCGTTAATAAATAATAGATGGCTGTTCCAAAAGACCTTATACCTTTATATCGACTTGGTAATGCCCTCTCTGGGAGGATTTCCGGAGACCGATAGGTCTCCGCGAAGTAACCTCCTTCTTCCGGATGGGGTTTTAAATTAAATAAACTTACTATTTGGTCCGCCGTGAGCATAAAACCTCCATGTTACTTGCTAGGTTGAAATCTTTTTCTCTTCCTAAGATAAACCCAAGCATTGAAACCGCATAGCAAGAGCGTGAGGAAGAGAATAAGGGTACGAGAAAGTTCAATATACACTATTCTTTCTACATAATGGATGATGAACGAACCAGCATAGGTCAGAGCGAAATCGTGTTTCGATCTCAGCCACACTTCGAGATGTGTGAGAGGACAGTACCAATCAAATACCTGGATAGCAAAAGCAAAGACAAGGCCGGAAAGGTGGAAGACCTTTACAATCTTATTCTTTACTCCCCAAAAGGCACCGAAAAAGAGAAAGACGATCCAAAGAAAATGGGTCAACACCACGCTATCTGCAAGAATCTTGTAGAACATTTCCTAAGACCGTTCCCGTGCGGGATGATTCTACAGTCTACCACAGGATGGTATTCTTTAATTCCGCAACACGCAATTGAGAATTAACGCAGAGGCGTTACATAGATTGTCTTTGCGAGGAATGAAATGACGAAGCAATCTCGTGGGTTAACAGGTGAGATTGCCACGCTCTCCCGCTAAGGCGGGATCGCTCGCAATGACGAGGTAAAAGGAATTAATGCGTTTGTATTAGTATTACACCTTCTTCATTGCCTTGAGGACTGTCTCTGGAATCATTGGCAGGTTCCGCAATCGGATCCCCGCCGCCTTGAAAACGGCGTTCGCCACGGCGGGAGCGATCGGAGGAAGACCCGGTTCGCCGATTCCACCTATCTTATCCTTGCTTTTTACAAGATGGACTTCGATTTCGGGAGCCTCGTTCATTCGAAGTTCATTATAGTCGTAGAAGTTTGCCGTTTGGACGCCTCCATTGGCAAAATCAATCTTTTCTTTCATGGCGGCGCTTAAGCCCATGATGATGGCCCCTTTCATCTGGGCAATGATGATGTTCGGATTGACCATGGGGCCACAGCTGATCGCACAGACCACCCGATGCACCTTTATCGATCCTTCCCTTTTATTAAGGGAAATTTCGGCAACCTGCGCTACGTGGGTTCCGAACGAAAAGTGATGGGCAATTCCCTGTGCTTGCCCTTTTGGGGAAGGTTTTCCCCATCCGGCCTTTTCAGCCGCTACTTGCAGCACCCGGCGCGCACTCGGGTTCTTTAAATGCTTCAGACGGAATTCCAAAGGGTCTTTTTGAGCGGCCTGAGCCAGCTCATCTATAAACGTCTCCTTGACAAAAGCATTCTGCGTATTTCCCACAGAGCGCCAGAACCCTACTCGAATCGGCAAATCCATCTTGACATACTCTATATGGAGATTGGGTATTTCGTATTCCATTTCCGCAATACCATCGACAGCGGCCGGATCGATTCCGTTCTTGATCATCTGTGGCGCAAAGTGCTCAAAAATGGATTGGACCGCTATCTTATGAGACCAGGCAGTTATTCGACCTTTTGCATCGATCCCGCCCTCGACCTTACAACAATAGGCAGGCCGATAAAAATCACTTTGTATGTCTTCCTCTCTGGTCCATATCAGTTTTATCGGTTTGCCTGTTGCCTTCGATATCTGAATGGCCTCCTCCACATAATCGACAAACCCCCTTCTGCCAAACCCGCCCCCAAGGTAGGTGGTGTGGATATGAATCTGTTCTGGCTTCAATCCAGTCAATTTTTGCGCCACCTGGAGAGCTCCTGATTGGTTCTGTGTGGGAACCCAGATATCGCATCGGTTCTCCGTCACGTGAGCGGTGCAGTTCATGGGTTCCATGGTGACATGAGCCAGATAAGGTAAGACAAAAGTAGCCTCAATCTTTTTGACTGCCTGGGTCAGAGCATTTTCGGCACTCCCTCGGTTAAGCGCAATAGTTCCTTCTTTCTTCAGGTGATCCAGAAAAGTCTTTTCAAGCATTTCATTGTTTAATTCTGGATTAGAACCTTTGTCCCACTTCGCCTTGAGGGCATCCCTTCCTTTCCATGCGAGGTCAAGGGCAGTGGCACATACTGCGATACCCTGGTCGATCGACGCAACCTTTTGGATACCTGGTATTTTTTCAGCTGCCACTTTATCGTAAGAAACAATCTTTGCTCCAATAGTCGGAGGGCGGGCAATCGTCGCATAGAGCATGTCGGGGACGAAGGAGTCAATTCCGAAAATTGCTTTTCCACTCACTTTATCTGGAACATCCAGACGAAGCATTGAGGTGCCAATGAGCTTGAATTGACTTTCCTCCTTTAAAGGGGGATTCTCAGGAACGGGGAGTTGAGACGCCTTCTCGCAGAGCTGGCCATAAGTAAGGCTCTTGCCACTTTTTGTGTGGCGTACCGTATTCTTAGAGGCAGCGCATTCGTTGACGGAAACTCCCCAAGTCTGGGCGGCGGCGGTCCGCAGCATTTCACGGGCTGCTGCACTCGCTTTTCGCAGAGGTTCAAACATATGCCTTACGCTTGTACTCCCCCCTGTCAGCTGCATGCCCCAATTAGGGTCGATATATTTGTTCCCCCCTGGGGCTTCCAGGAACCGTACTTGTTTCCAGTCTGCCTCAAGTTCATCTGCTGCAATCATGGGAAGTGAAGTCGAGACCCCCTGTCCCATTTCCGACTTGTTCACGACGATGGTTACGATATTGTCAGGCGTGATCTGAATCCATACATTTGGGTTGAATAAACCTTTTTTCACTTCTTGCGCTGAAAGTAGCCGGGACCCAAAAGGAGTCATCGAAGCGGCAATCGTTAAACCAGCACCTGCGAGAGTCGTTTTCAAGAATTCACGACGGGAGATCAGTGTCTTCATGCCTTTTTCCCCTCCTTTGCAGCCTTTTTGATGGCCTGTTTGATGTATGGATAAGTGCCGCAACGGCAGAGATTTCCGGACATAGCTTCCATAATTTCTTTGTCCGTAGGATTCGGATTTTCCGTGAGCAATGCGGCGGCCTGCATGATCTGCCCGGGTTGGCAGTAACCGCATTGGGGAACTTGTTCTGCAATCCACGCCTTTTTTACTGAATGGTCTTTAGAAAGCCCTTCGATGGTTGTAATCTTTTTGCCTTCGACACTCCCGACCTGAGTGATACATGACCTCTGGGCTTTCCCATCGACATGGACCGTACATGACCCGCACATGCCGATTCCACAGCCAAATTTGGTACCCGTGAGTTTTAGATGTTCTCTGATGACCCATAACAGTGGGACATCCGAACCAACATCCAGCTCATACTTTTTTCCATTTATTTCGAGAGAGATCATAAGGTCCTCCTTTATACCCTTTGTCATCAAAACAATTAAATGTAGCCTACAAGATCGGCATGAAAAGTAAATGGGGTGAAAACTGTATTTCATTGACAGAAATACAGTACTTGATCTTTGGCAGTTATGAAGCTCGGGCTTAAATGTATATGAATGATGCTTACGGCGTGTTAAAATGCAGGACATGAGGCGGATTCTTCACATCGACATGGATGCCTTCTTCTCCTCCGTGGAACAAAAAAGGCATCCAGAACTGGCCGGCAAGCCAGTGGTCGTTGGAGGAGAAGGAGATCCCACAAAAAGAGGTGTCGTATCCACGGCCTCTTATGAGGCGAGGGAGTTCGGAATCCATTCTGCCATGCCTTTGAGGACAGCCTATAAACTTTGCCCTGAAGCTCTCTTCCTCCCCGTTGACTATGAGGAATATTCAAGAGTCTCCGGAGAGATCAAGGCTCTTCTCAAGGCGTTTACTCCGATCATCGAGGACGTAGGAATTGATGAGGCTTTTCTTGATATCTCAACCATTGACAGACCCTCCGGGGAGATTGCCAGGGAGATCAAAAAGAGAATCAAAGATGAGACGGGCCTTACCTGTTCTATTGGTATTGCACCGAACAAGCTCCTCGCCAAGATGGCTTCGGACATGCAGAAACCCGATGGTCTCACCGTAATAATGGAAGATGACATCCAGAGCCGTATCTGGCCTTTATCGGTGAGAAAACTCTGGGGGGTTGGGCCAAAGACAGAAGCCTATCTCAAGGAGATGGGCGTTCAGACGGTTGGAGACCTTGTCTCATTATCCCTGGATAGACTGATTGAGGAATTCGGCCAATCTTACGGAAGTTACCTGTACGAAGCGTCAAGAGGTATTGATGAGAGTCCCCTCGTTAGCCGTTGGGAGCCAAAGTCGATCAGCAGGGAGACCACCTTTCAAAGAGATGTGGATAACTGGCAGGTCATCGCAAAAACGCTTGCCGAACTGACAAAGGAGGTTGTCATCAATATGAAAGAGGAAGGCTATCAGGGGCGGACAGTAAGCTTGAAGATAAGATTTAACGATTTTAAGACCTACACGAGGGCAAAGACCGTCAGCAGACATACAGATTCGGAAGAGGAGATCAGGAAGGCAGCGTTCGATTGCCTCGGCAGGATTGAGTTGAAAAAGAAGGTCCGGCTCATCGGAGTAAGAGTCAGCCATTTGGAAAAAGTTGGAGAAGCAATCCAGCCCTAAACAGACACTGTCACATTACCTATCGACTCAGGTTTAACCATCCGATGGCCACGTTGCCCGGATTACCGTTCCTGCCCCCTTTCTCGACTCAATCGAAAAGGATCCCCCGGAAAGCTCAACCCGCTCCCTCATGCTGTCAAGCCCTAATCCCCGGGGAGTGTCCCTCCGAGATTGTGCCTCCGCCAGGTCGAACCCCTGACCGCTATCCCGGATAACCAGTTGTATCGCCCGATCTGTTCTCTTTAAGAAAAGTAACACCACGGGTGTCTTGCTGTGTTTGGCGATGTTATTCATGGCCTCTTGTAAGACTCTGTAAATGACGATTCTCAGGGAATCGGGTACTTCATGCTCCTTAATATCGATCTCCTTCTCGATATGGATAGAAGGATAGATGGATTCATATTGTCGGCAAAACCAGTTGAGGGTCGCCAGGATCCCGAGGTCATCCAGGATGGAGGGCCTGAGAGACATCTGGATTCTTCGGGCTTCCTCGATCGTTCCCTGAATGATGGGGATGACACTCTCCAGGGCTGCCCTCGTCTGTGGACTGTCGTTACCCATTTCCGTGAGTGCCGTTTCCACCTTGAATTTCGTGGCCGCCAGGGAGGCTCCCATGCTATCGTGGACTTCCTGGGCAATTCGCTTTCTTTCTCTCTCCTGAGCGCTGAGGAGTGCCGCAGAGAGTTGTCGAAGATGGTTTTCCGACTCCCGCAGTTCAATTTCTATCTTCAGACGCTCTTCATTTTCGGTCTTCAATTGTTCATTGATTGCCTGCAGTTCTTCCGTTCGTTCCTGAACTCGCATCTCCAACTCATCACGGGATCTGCGGAGCTCCTCCTCGGCCCGCTTGCGCTCGGTGATGTCGTGCGCAATGACCATTGCCCCCTTAGGTTTTCCATCCTCATACGTGAAGGTCACATTCAAGACGGCATCGTATTCGCGCCCGTCTTTGGCTTTCACTTTGTATTCCACAGAATCGTCGACTTTTTCTCCGTTTAGCTGCCTTCTAATTCTCTCACGGAAAAGAGTCGCGTTCTTTTCATCCATGATGTCAAAGGGATTCATATGAAGCATTTCTTCTCTGCTATAGCCGAGGTACTGACACATTACGTCGTTTACGCTGGTGTACCTGGGTGTGCGGAAATCTACCTCATAGATGGCGGAGGGTGCATATTTGATCAGGTCTCTGTATTTTTCCTCCGATCTCTTTAGCGCCTCCTCGGCCCGCCTGCGATCAGTTAAATCACGGGCGACAACGAGGACATTGGCCACGGTCCCATCGACTCCGTATTCGGGAACACAATGAGACTGGTAAAACCTTACGCTTTTCTTGCTCGGTATGTAATCCTCCACTTCCATCGGCTGACCGGTCTCAAAGACCTTTTGGATTCTTTCTTTCCAAAGGCTGCAATACGGCTGTGGGAGTCCCGTTTCTTCAATCGTCTTTCCGATCATTGAGCTGGCTGGTTTTCCATATAGCCGGACGCCTGCCGGGTTGATGTAGATGTGTTTCATCCCCCTGTCGAATCGATCAATAACGTCGGGGGAATTTTCAGCGAGAGCTCTAAATTTTTCCTCTGCAGGGCTAAGAGAAGCGGTCAAGATATTATCAAATGATGTTCTTCTGACTTGTGCGCTGCGAAGGGCCGTTATGACGGCAAAAAGGAAATAAATACCTCCAAGGTATTGTGAGAACCGGCCAGCCCATCCGATCGGACTACCGACAGAACTCTGAATGAAAAAGGCGGTTAAACTGATGGCCGTCAGTGCCAAGGCTGACGAATACCAGTATAAAAAGACCTCCCCGTTTCTTAAGTACGATCCCATGAAAATAAGAAACGAGAAAACAAAGAAGATAATCGCAGCCCCCAGAACTACTTGCCGCAAGAACGTGGGACCTACCCCCTGGATGAAAAAAGGAGGGATCACGCCCAATAGACTCGCCACCGTGAACAAGGCCATAAGAACGGTTAATCCCACAT
Organism: Thermodesulfobacteriota bacterium; assembly: GCA_049684675.1. Taxonomy (GTDB): domain Bacteria; phylum Desulfobacterota; class BSN033; order BSN033; family UBA1163; genus UBA1163. The sequence goes on from JBAVGF010000042.1 coordinate 7,090, forward strand.
AACTGAAGACTAACCAAAACTTTTTTCGCTCAGACCCCACTTCCGGAGAAATCCCGGCCAAGAGAAGTAGTGCGGCAGCAAAGTGGAATGCCGCCCCTATCAAAGCGCCCGTATTATAGATTGTCACATTAAGGTTTGCCCCGCCCCCCAGAACACTTCTTAGCCAGCCTGCAACTTCCCCTCCAATCCCGAAGGTCAAAACTCCACAGCCGAGCAGGAGAATTTGAATCCGGCCCGTTGCCTTGAAGTTTCTCATGGCAATATAGGCAACGATGAAAAATACGACGGTGACAAAGACAGTGTTCGTAATCGGGAGCAACCAGGTGGGTTCAAAAAACACTGAAGGCTTAATGATTAAGTAGAGTGCCACTATGATGACGATGAGGGCAGGGATCGGTATGAAACTGAGGTGCCTCTTGTCCATCCCGTTCATTTTATTTTGCTCCGTATTCTTTCCCTTCGGTGATCGCACCCGTATAATAATCTATTATCTTTACAGTCCCCTGTCAATTCTCGTTTTTCTCGTTTTCGGCGAAGGTCGAACGGAACTTCAGGGACGACTTGTAAGCCGTGTGATGTGATCTTGGAGATAGGATTTTGCCCCAATTCTGTGAGGCAGGAGGATAATATGAGATAGAATAAAAAGGGCCTGTCTCCGCCGAGGCAGACAGGCCCTTTTCTGTTACCAGTTGGGGATGAAGAAGCGGAACGCTAACGAAGTGATGATGAAATAAACAAAGAAGACCATGAGGAGCCAGCCCATGATATCTCTGAAATGCAATTTAGCCACAGCGAGCATTGCAATTGCCCAGAAGGGCTGGATCATGTCGGTCATCATATCTGACCATGCAAAAGTGATGACGGTCGTTCCCATGCCAACGCCCAATTGTTTGGCCGCCGGAATAATGTAGGGAGCCTCCACAGCAAACTGGCCACCACCGGAAGGGATGAGGTAGTTGAGAACCCCCCCATACCAGTAGAGGGCGAGGGGAAAGGTTTGAGGCGAGGAGACTGCCACAAAGGCTTTCGTGAAAACGGTGGAGAGCAGAGTGTATTTGAAGAGGCCGAGGATTCCTGCATAGAAGGGAAACTGGATAACGATTCCCCAGACTGCCTTTCCTGCATCCTCCGTGGCTTTTAAAAATGACCAGGGCCTCCAGTGAAAGAGAATACCCAGCATCAGCATGGCGAAATTGACGACATCGAGGGTAAGGGATACGCCCTTATTGGCGAAGTACCAGATCAGCCAGACCAGCCCTCCTATGAAGAGGATGATATTGAACCCGGGCCACCAGTTCATCCAGTCTGAAGGACTTTCGAATTCTGTGGGCTTTGGAGGGGACTCATAGAGTTTGAGTTGGTCCATCAACTCAGGCTTCACGACGAAAGCCTTCTCCGGTCTTGGATGCATCAATGCCATTAGGATCGTCACCACCACAACGATGATAAGTGTTAGAATGAGGTTAAAGGGATGAAAGATCGTCTGGGATATAGGGATGACTCCATCTAACAATTTCGCCTTGATGACGAAGTTATCCGGCGTCGCCACCAAGAGGGGTGATGATCCTGAGAGGCCGGAGTGCCAGGTGCAGCCGAGTCCTAAATAGGCGGCCGCGATGAGGAGACGATAATCGACTTTTGGATTTCTCTTCACAATGAAGAGAGCGAGCATGGCACTGGCTATCAAACTCGTTCCCCAATTGAACCATGCCACAATCATTGAAAAGAGAGACATCGTGACAATAGCCTGCCACGGTTTTTCCGGATTTGACCAACCCGATATTCCATTCATCAGTCTTCGTACAGGAGGGGAGCATGCCAGAATATAACCGGTCATCATGATGAGACACATTTGCATGGTAAAGGCGAGGAGTTCCCAGAACCCTTTTCCCCATGCCTGTATCGATAGGTAGGCTCGGGAACCGAGGCCAATTTCTGACTTGAATCCCCAGATGAGGGCTAAGATATAAGCGACGATGCTTAAACCAATGACGATGACTAGGGCATCGGGAATCCAGCGCTCTGTCCAGCGGGTGAGCGCATCACCCCAGTCCTTGAGAAACTCAAAGCTTCCGCGAACTTCTTCCTTCTTTTTCTCATTCATACTAGATCCCTCCTTCTAAAGGTAGTTGAAGAAACGAGGCCAATGAGTTGGAAAATGATTGGAGGCTGCGGAAGCTATCACCTCCTTTCTCAGGGTTTAAAGGTTTTCGAAGAAAGCTAAATCTTGATTAGTTAAAGTGGCCCCCTAACCGATTTTTCCATACCTAAAAAGGGCTCTCTTGTCAATAGAAATCTTTTGATGCAGGAGGACGTTTCATAAAGCTATTTTCGGACGCTGCACTAAATAGAGTTGGTTAAAAGGATAAGGGATGAAATTAGAAAGGGAGAAAACAGGGGAAAAATACAGAAAAAGCCTCTCAGTCGTAAAAATTACCCTTTTTACTCTTAATACATGAACCGCAGCACACTTATGCTAATGGACGATAAATGTACTTTTGTTCCAATCCCGTTGAAACGGGAGCGGAAACTTTGAGAAGGCCGCCTTCAAGCCTAACTTCTTGTTTACCAAATTCTACCTCATAGGGTAGGGTGTAGCAGCCTACGTATTCTGGTCCTCTGACGCAAACTCTTTTCATTTTTTCCTCCTCCTATCAAATAAATAGTCATGGTCTTTCCAAAATTCAAGGCATAGGTTACAAAATGGAAGGCATCCTGTTTATAGATGCCGTCCTTGGATTTAGAGGCGGGCTCATCGGCATCCTCCGCAGCAAACTGAGATTGACGATCTAAGACATCCATCTCCCATGTTACAATGCCAGTATTGGTTTAAGGCGAGTCCAATCAGATGAATCGGAATAGTGGACAGCACCGGGATGATCTCAAAGCCATTGCTCGACGGGCGATGATTGACCACGGCCTTCTGCCAGATTTCTCTCCAGAGGTCATTGCAGAAGTGGGTGGCATCGAAAAATCGGCCAGTCAAAGTAATCCTGGTGTTCGCGATCTGCGGGGCCTGCTCTGGGCTTCCATTGACAACGACGACTCCCGGGATCTCGACCAGATTTCGGTTTCAGAGCCGCTATCAGATGGGGCAGTGAAGATTCTTGTGGCAGTTGCCGATGTCGATGCTGCGGTTAAGAAAGGATCTGCCATCGATGACCACTCGCGGCACAACACAACCTCTGTCTACACCGCAGCCAGGATCTTTTCTATGCTTCCCGAAAAACTCTCCACCGATCTTACGTCTCTCAACGAAGGGGAGGACAGACTGGCGATCGTCATTGAGATGGCTATCGATCAGGAAGGGGTGCTGCTCAGTTCAGATGTCTATCGAGCTCTGGTTCACAACCAGGCAAAGCTGGCCTACAATAATGTTGCCGCCTGGCTCGAGAGGGAAGGTCCCATGCCCGGGCGGATGGCGACAGTGACCGGCCTCGACGAGCAGATTCGTATCCAAGACAGGGCCGCTCAGCGATTGAGGGATGTGAGGCACCGACAGGGTGCCCTGAGCCTCCAAACCATTGAGGCGATACCGGTCTTCGATGGGGATCGGCTCACCGATCTCAAAATCGACCGGGGCAATCGGGCCAAAGAACTGATAGAGGACTTCATGGTTGCGGCGAATGGAGTGACAGCGAATTATCTCGCCACCAGGGGTCTTCCTTCGCTCCGTCGCGTCCTTCGCCAACCGGAACGCTGGCAGCGCATCTGTGAGCTGGCCTCCGGATTAGGGGAAGAACTGCCGCCGGAACCAGACGCGGTGGCCCTTGAAAAATTTCTGGCGAAGCAGAAAAAAGGTGACCCGCAGAGATTTCCCGATCTTTCTCTCAGTGTGATCAAGTTGATAGGGAAGGGGGAGTATGTGGCCGACCTCCCTGGAGAGACACCGCCGGGACACTTCGGGCTTGCGGTCAGAGATTACACACATTCCACAGCCCCTAACCGACGCTTCCCAGATCTTATCACGCAGAGGCTCTTGAAGGCGGCCATGGCGGGCCAGCCGGTTCCTTACAGCGACGATGAGCTAAGGGATCTGGCCGAGCACTGTACCGTTATGGAGAATGAGGCCGACAAGGTTGAGAGGCAGGTGAGGAAATCAGCAGCGGCGCTGCTGCTCGAATCGAGGATTGGGGAGAAGTTTGACGCCATCGTAACCGGCGCCTCCCAAAAAGGAACCTGGGTTCGAATCTTTCAGCCGCCTGTAGAAGGAAAATTGGTGCATGGGTTCGACGGCCTCGATGTGGGTGATCGGGTTCGGGTTCAGTTGATCCGCACTGATGTGGAGCAGGGGTTCATCGACTTCGCCCGGAAGGACTAAGACTCTCCGAGGTTTTGGCCGCCGTTCTTGGATTCAGAGGCGGCATCATCGGTATCCTCCGCAGTAAATTGAGATTGTCTATCTA
>JBAVGF010000043.1:0-3117 GCA_049684675.1 Thermodesulfobacteriota bacterium
ATCCTCCAAGAGAGGAAAAAGGAGACGGCCAGGGCGATCAACATCCCTGACATTGAGAAGAAGAAGAAAAGGAGGATGAGCCTCTCCTTCATCAAAGCATACTTACTCTCCAACATCCCCACGTAGAGCATGCCGACAATCTTATCTTGCACGTCTCGTATGGGTTCATAGGCGGTGATATACCAATCATCCACCACAAACGCCCGCTGAATCCAGGGGACTCCTTTTCCAAGAACCTGCTGTTGGACCTCCTGCATCGCCCGGGTTCCAATGGCTCGATTCCCTTCCCTATCGATGACATTGGTCGAGATTCGCAAATCGCCTAAAAAGATGGTGGCTGTCCCGATTTCTTTTCCCTTGTATTTGGCATCTTTGAAAACAATGTTCTTAATCTGGTCTACGATCTCAAAATTACGGTTGACGAGCACCCCTCCTGTTAAGGCACCTAAAACCTCTCCGTTAAAATCAATAATCGGATTGGCTGCCTTCAATACCATTCCGGAAGTCTCTTCCATTATTTTGGCCGGTTTTTCTTTGGGAACGGGAATCGATTGGATAACGGCCTTTAGGGTCAGGCTCCTCCCTTCCTTCGACAACTCGTCTCCTGAGAGAACCTGGGTCCCTGAAATCTCCTTTCTCTCCAGGGCCATTCTAATAAAAGGATCGTGCAGCAAGCTATCTCCTGATACCGGGGGGTTATGAAATCTGAATACCACCACTCCGTTTCGATCCACCAATGTTAAAAAATCAAGTCCCTCCTCGACCATTAGTCCTTCAAGCTCATTCCGGACGGGAGAAATATTCTTCTCTTTTAGACCCTTTTTCAGCACATGCCTGATCGCTGTCCAGCGGACCGTCCGGTCAATCTCCCTGATTTTGGAAGCATAGACATATCTGGCCGTATTGAGATCTTCTTTAACCCTCTCCTGTGCTTCGAAAATAATCTGGTTGGTGATCAGGGAGTTGACAATGAGGCTCGTTACAACGCCTATCAAGCAGGCAACGGCTAAGAAGATCAGGGCTAATTGAGCTTTTGTGAACACCTTCATACTTATAACTTACCAGAAATAAACGAAAAGTAAATAGAAAATTTTTCTTGCTATAATATTTCTTTTCTGTTAGAAATGCCGTGAAAAAATTCTTTGATTCCAAGTTAGGGGGATTGTCGATGAAACCATATTTTGAAAAGATGACCGACTTAGGTAAGGCCTTGACTGAGCAACAGATTAAACAGGCAGATCAAAATGTTCAAAAAATCAGGGAAGTTGAAAAAATAATCGCCGAAGCTGTGGAAAAAGTGAAAAAAGCGGGTCTGGCCACGGAGGAAATCAATAAGAGAGGAGAGATGACAGTATACCAGAGGCTTGAATACTTGCTCGATCCTGGCACATGGTGTCCTTTGCATACCCTTCTCGACCCGATGGAGGAAGAATCAGGGACAACCGGCGTGGTGGATGGACTGGGTAGAATCGGCGGAAAATGGGCTGTCGTCATCGGCTTCGACAATAAGGTCATGGCCGGAGCCTGGATTGCCGGTCAATCAGAAAATATCTTGAGAGTAACGGATATGGCAAAGCGCCTCCACCTCCCTCTGGTCTGGTTGGTTAATTGTAGCGGTGTGAAACTCCCAGAACAGGAAAAGGTGTACGCCAACCGAAGAGGAAGCGGAACCACTTTCTTCAGACACGCCGAACTGGAAAAATTGGGGATTCCCGTTCTGGCAGGAATCTACGGGACTAATCCTGCGGGCGGGGGATACCAAGGGGTCAGTCCTACCATCCTTTTGGCTCATAAGAATTGCAACATTGCCGTGGGGGGGGGTGGCATTGTCAGTGGGATGAGTCCAAAAGGTTTTTTTGATGAGGAAGGGGCCGAGCTCGTTATTGAGGCAACGAGAAAGTTCAAGGCGGTGCCCCCCGGGCGGGTGGAGATCCACTATGACTCCACTGGTTTTTTCAAGGCTGTCTTTGAAAAGGAAGAAGGGGTGCTGGATGGACTGAAAGAATATATGAAGTACCTTCCAGGCTACGATCCTAAATTCTTCAGGGTAGCGGAACCCAAGGAGCCCAGGTTCTCACCCGACGAGATCAACTGCCTGGTCTCTTTCAATCAAAAGCTTGCCTATAATTTTGATCAAGTCCTTGCCAGGCTGACCGATAACAGCGAGCACATGGAGTTCAGATCCGGTTACGGTCCGGAGGTCTATACGGGTTTGGCAAAAATCGACGGTTTCTTGGTTGGGATCATAGGCAATCGACAGGGATTCTTGCCCAAAGGATATCCCGAATACGCCCCCTATCCGGGCGTCGGCGGAAAGCTTTACCGGCAGGGCCTCATTAAGATGAACGAGTTCGTAACCCAGTGCGGAAGAGACAGGGTCCCCATCATCTGGTTTCAGGATACGACTGGGATTGATGTGGGAGACATCGCAGAGAAAGCCGAGCTCCTCGGATTGGGGCAATCCTTGATCTATTCCATCGAACAGTCCAACCTCCCCATGATGTGTATCGTTTTAAGAAAGGGGACAGCCGCTGCCCACTACATCATGGGAGGGCCCCAGGCGAACAATAACAATGTGTTTACGCTGGGCACACCCACGACGGAGATTTATGTCATGCACGGTGAAACCGCAGCCGTTGCCTCCTTTGCGAGAAGACTGGTAAAAGAAAAGGATTCAGGCCGTCCACTCAAGCCCGTCATTGACAAAATGAATGCCTTGGCACAGGAATATTATGAGAAGTCGAGACCAGTTTATTGTGCTAAAAAGGGCCTGGTCGATGAAATTGTCTCTTTTGCAAATATAAGAAAATATATGGCGGCTTTTGCGGACTCCGTCTATCAAAATCCTATCTCAATCTGCCCTCACCACCATATGATGCTCCCCAGACTGATCAAGGGTTAGGAAAAAACCTCACCGCCGGATAAAGGCATGACAAAAGGGCCCATTCCATAGGAAGCCAGGTCTTTCTATATCCGGCCAAGGGCTGGGACCCGTTGCAGAAGGGGCGGTTGACAGATTCACCCTGGTCAGTTATATACCTTTACCGTAAAGGAGTTTCCATGGCACGGAGTCCCATCACGCGCAACGGGTATAACAATCTCCATAAAGAATTGGAG
>JBAVGF010000044.1:0-2092 GCA_049684675.1 Thermodesulfobacteriota bacterium
CTTTTCGCCCTCAGCCCTTTCATTGTAGTCTCCTCCTTGTTTGTAGTCGGAATAAACAGCTGCAGAAAAGGAGGATATCCCTATTCCTCGTTCCACTCAATCATGAACTACAATATAGCAAGCTGTAACATTCGCTTCTCTAATCTTCGAAAACAGTGTATATTACTACCACAAATGAACAACGGATAGGCCGAAAGATGAATCAAACCTGGTCAAAACTTGTGGAAAGACCTGAGAAAACAGCAATAGGCAAAGCCTGCTTGACAATGTTTACCGGAATCGGCAGCATTATGGCCATGGGGAATGGTTAAAAATGATGTCATCTGGGAAATGTCGGATTAATTGGATTTTAAGGAGGTGACTCATGGATCGGAGAGGAGAGGGAATCGGTGACCTGTATCATCAAGAGACAAAATATCGAAGAGAAGCCATGCCACGAGGAGGGCTCGATTGGGCACATCAGCCTTCTCCTTATAAAGAGTTTCATAATGCAATAAAATACTTTCCCATTCGTCCTATTGATCAGAAGAGTGGAAAATCCCTTTGGGAGGCAATTGCTCAAAGGCGATCCGTCCGGGAATTTTCTGAGCAATCTATCACCTTCTCCGAACTCTCCCAATTAATCTGGGCTACCCAAGGGATCACCACGAAGTCGGGGGGATTTGAATTTAGGGCTTCGCCCTCTGCTGGGGCCCTTTACCCAATAGAAACTTATCTCGGTGTGAACCGGGTCGAAGAGATTCCATCAGGGATCTATCATTACAATGTGAAGGAGGCCCAGTTAATTCTTTTGAAGGAAGGCCATTTTGGTCCTGAGCTTTGTGAAGCTGGATTGGGTCAGGAGATGCTCGAAGAGGCTGCTTGCGTCTTCGTCTGGACGGCCATTGTCGGACGATCGAAGTGGAAATATCGGGAGAGAGCTTATCGTTACGTCTACATGGATGTGGGGCATATCGGTCAGACCCTGTATTTGGCTGCTACAGCGTTGGACATGGGTTGCTGCGCAGTGGGTGCTTTCTTTGATGAAGAGGTAGACCGTGTGATTGGTGTGGATGGGAAGAATGAGATTTCTGTCTATGTTGGAGCAGTGGGCCGTGTTCGGTGAACAAGTTCGGAGTTTCAAGTCAGGAGTTCGGAGTACTAACTAGTTTTAAGATTTTGCTCCGAAATCTCGGCTCCGAATTCATAACTACGGGTTGATACCGACATTCAATTTCGATAATGAAGGGCTTCGGTGTCAGGTCCACACTATTCACGGGTGTCATCCATAAAAAAGTTGGCCCAATCCAAATAAGATAGCCCATAGAGCATAGCGAAATCTCGAGCTCAATACAAAGATCTGGATTCTAATGGGGCCCTTTTGAATGAAGTTTGAATGTGAAAGCCTATATGTATTTCCTCTTCCCTTCCTGGCACCAAGGCTTTACAGATAATTCTCCTTCTTAACCCTTCCTTCCTCCTACCAGCAATTGTGTTATAGAGAGAATAAAATAAAGAGAGAGTGAAAGGCAGGAGAACGAACTTCTTCCTGGGTCAAGAGCCCTAACTTCAGTGTGTTCCCTGCCTCCCATAGCCCTGATAAGTTGATTGGGTCAAAGAACCCTTGTCACGGTGGAGGTTTGGTGGGGAGGCATATCCTGCTTACTCTCAGAAGGAGGTGGAAGGATGTACAGTCTTTTGGTGGGTATGGATGTATCCAAAGATTTCTTTGCTACTGCCGGGATCGATTCCGAAGGAAAGGAATCTTTTTCCAGATCCTGTTCGATGGATTCCAATGGGTTTGGTGATTTTCTTAAAACGATCAGATCTTATTGCGAAGATCTTTCAAAGGTCATGGTAGCGATGGAGTCTACCGGTTGCTATCACATCAATCTGTTTTCCTTTCTTTCATCCCAGGGGATCCGTACGATGGTTGTGAATCCTCTTTTGATTGCCAATTTTGCGAAGCTATCGTTGAGGAAAACGAAGACGGATAAAAAGGATGCCATGACCATCGCGAGATTTCTTCTGGATCACCATGAAGAGATCTCTCAATTGTCGATTTCGCAGGATCTCCAGGATCTGAGGGATCTATCGAGAGAAAGAGAATCCC
>JBAVGF010000045.1:0-2955 GCA_049684675.1 Thermodesulfobacteriota bacterium
TTTTTTCAGTTGAAGACTTCTCTATCCCCCACCCCCTTTTTGCTGTTTCAAGACACAACCATGCAGGAGATAGTTTGCCCAGTTTATCCAAGGTTTAAAGGAGGAATAAAAGTATAGGCAAAGAGTACTTATCTATTCCGTCTTTTCCCGCTTTTCGACTACACAATATATCCCCTCGCCTTTTATCCCCGGCCTGAAGCACAGATTATCTGATATGCACTCCGCTTTGCGGTGATCCCCGGCTTTCCAGCGATTGACCAAACCCGGTTCCCTGATGAATGGGCGGCTCATAGAGATATAATCCGCCACTCCATCTTCCAGAAGCCGCTCAGCAACTTCAAAGGATCGTATACCGCCGACCAAGATCAACGGAATATCGATTTGCCTTTTAAAGGAGCGAGCGTCTTCCATGAAATAGGCTTCTTTGTTCTCAGAGTCAATTCCCGGTCGGCTGGGAGACAGTTTACCTCCCGTAATAAGACCGCCGCTCAGTTCGATTGCATCAATGCCCGCCTTGGCCAGAGAGCTTGCAACTTGAAGAGAGTCCTCCAGGTTCAGTCCGTTCTCTGTGAAATCCCTGCAGTTCATTTTGATCAATACCGGATAATCATTACCAATAGCCTTTCTAATAGCATCGTACACTTCGAGATGAATTCTGGCTCGATTACCTACACTTCCCCCGTAGTTATCCTGCCGTCTGTTAAATGCAGGGGAGAGGAACTGGCTGAGCAGGTAACCATGGCCGGAGTGAATCTGAATCCCGTCAAAGCCGGCTGATTTGGCTCTCTGGGCTGCATCGGCAAATGCAATTACGATTTCTCGAATATCCTGCGGCGTTATTTCCTTTCGCGGTGATCCGGCCAGTCCGTCAAAATCCGAAACAACTAATGGGGGCCGTCGGATTAATTGTTCAACCGCAAAATTACCGGCATGGGCCAGTTGCAGTATGATCTTGCTCCCCCATTCATGAACCGCAGCAGTCATTTTCTGAAGCCCATCAATGAGTTCGTCTTTGTAAATGCCAAGCTGCCAGGGGGCTGCCTGCCCCTCTTGCCGTACATAAGCATGACTGGTAATAATCAACCCCACGCCACCTCTCGCAAGAGCGGTCATTGTCTCGATTAATTTCGGGGTCACAGCTCCCTCATTGGTAGACATCCCTTCCCAGGTTGCAGATCGAACGAATCGATTTGACAATTTCATGTTATTGATCGTACTACTTTCAAATAATTTGCTCATTTTTTTACTCGTTCCTTTCAAAATTAAAGATATTTGAACTTTGGATCTAAACATCAATATAACATCGTAAAACACCCTTATCCATGAGGCCTCGAAAAATGGCTTAATTAAAATCAGGCCCATTGGGTGGGATAGGGACCACACAACCTCACGCTTTTTCGGATCAGATATTGGACAATATCACCTTCAAACCCTAAACTTTCGAGCTTCTAAAAGGGCCCCATTGATAGCAGAAACCGTAACCAACGGTGTCACCCCACGCGGTTTTGAAATCCTATAGGAATCGATCGGGTATTCCGGGTCCGCATAGAAGGGAGGGGCAGAAAATGGAACCTGGGAATCTGAATAATCGATGTGCACCGTTGGTGATGACGCCTTCGGTCTAGGCGGTAGTCTGACGTTCACCTCTCACAGTCCAAGATGCTCGAGGATCTTTTCTGGTTTGACCCACCCTTGATCTTTTAACGATGGGTAGAGGGCTTTTGCCTTCTTTCCTTCTCCAATAAAAAAGCAACTTCCCCCCCGAGAATAAGAATGGCGGCAGAATAAGAAACCCATAAGACAAAAATGACCAACGTACTTAAAGAACCATAGACAACGGAGAATTTCCCTAAATTGTGGACATACCATCCGAACAATTGTTTTGCAACCTCCCAGAGCACACTTGTAAAACATGTTGCCTTAAATGCCGTGATGGAATGGATTTTTCTATTAGGAGCAATCTTGTAAATGAAAAAAAACATCCAGAAAGTGAAAAAGAAGGGAACGAGATATTTTAGAAAAACAATGATCATGGAGCCTAAAATCAGAACGGATTGCAACTGGTAGCTTTTATAGAAGGTGAACACCGAGGTCATGGCCATACTGACGATGTGAAATATTCCGGCCAAAAGAAGCATAAACAGATCGATGGCTGTTCCACGGATGATTCCTTGAGGCTTTTCAACTTCAAAGACAATGTTGAGGGCAGCCCTCAGAGAACTGAACACGGATAAGACCGCAAGCACCAATCCTCCAATGCCCAAAATTCCAACCACCTTTCGGTCCTGAATGAGCCTAAAAATGTTCTCCGTAATCCCAGGATCTAAGGCAGGGACCATTCTCTCCAAATAATGGCGGAGATGATCGAGGACTTCGCGGTCGCTAAAAAGATAGGAACCGGACAGGGCCAATAACAGAAGGGTGAGCGGGATCAAGCCTACGAGGAGGTTGAATGTGATCCCAGAGGAGAGTAGAAGGCCATTATCGTTATCGAACTTCTTTAGCGCATTTAAGAAAAACCTCAGTTTGTTTAGGATTTCTCTTTTCCAGGTCACCGATCCTATCCTTGCTCTTCGTTCATAGAATTAATCGCCGACCTTTGAATCTTCTTAAGGCCTATTTTATTCTAACCCAAAAAGCTACCTTTCACCCCAAAAAGTAACAAGTTCGTGGAGGAATGGTAACCAGGGATGTCTTGCAATTAACTCCCAGTGATATCGAAGACCGGAAGCTAATCCTCAGAAGTTCTGGAAGAGCGCTGAGGGATGTAGGTGAAAATTGACACTTCTCATGACGAATGAAGATTGGGGTCGAATCTTTATCCTTGGCTTTGCCTATATTTCACGAAAGCTTCCTTCTGACCCCAGGCTTTTTTCATGAAAACGAAGAAATATCTGGACCGCCACCCTGCGGATTGTTGATTGGAATATACAAATTTTATGAAAATTGGTCAAC
>JBAVGF010000046.1:0-4335 GCA_049684675.1 Thermodesulfobacteriota bacterium
GTCTGAATCTGGTCTGAAATGTTCCCATAGGTATAATGGTGATACTGATTCTTTAATACACCCACCTTTCCATCCACCACCAACTTGGCATGAAGTCCCCCCTCCCATTTCCCTTTGTCCCTTCGATAAAGGCGAATCTCACCATCGGGATACCATCCTCCGTATCGAATCCACCTTCCCAGGTAATAAGTACGCCGATAAACAAAATATCCATCCAAGTCCTTTGCCCTTCTATTCAACTCCGCTCGAATCTCTTCGGCCAACTCCGGAGGAATTTCTTCATCGGCATCCACAAACATGATCCAATCCCGCGTGGTGAGATCGGCGGCATACTGATATTGGTCCCGATGTCCCGTCCACTTCCTCTGAAATGTCTTGTCGGTGTACTGTCTGCAGATTTCGTAGGTCCCGTCCTGGCTGAAGGAGTCAACGACCACCAACTCATCAGTCCAGGAGAGGCTCTCCAGACATCGTTCAATCGTCCTGCGATTGTTGGTAGTAAGGACATAGACAGAAACCGGAGCCTTTTCGATCATTTTCTCTTGTGTCCCAATTGTTTATCAACGACTTTTTCGACTTCATCCACTGTGATGAGTTCCATGCATCGATGATCTGTCGGACAAATCCTCTTCCAGCAGGGACTACAAGGGACATTCTTTCTAATCACCGCATGACCCTCTCCCCATGGACCCGTGGCGAGAGGGGGCGTCGATCCAAAGAGAGCAACGACAGGAGTGCCGACAGCAGTCGCCACGTGCATCGTCCCGGTATCGTTGGTCACAAGCAGAGCACATCGTTCCAGAAGTGCAGCCAGTTGGAGTAAACCGGTCTTTCCGGTCAAATCTATTCCTTCTGTTCCCAAATGGTGTAGAATCTCATGGACGATGGGACGCTCTTCCTCTCTCCCAAAGAGAAGGATTCTGGCTTGCCATTTTTCAGCAAGCCTCTCTCCCAACCTCCCGAACCGATCCGGATACCAACATTTGGCCAGGCCATACGTGGCACCGGGATTCATGCCGATCAGGGGCTTCCCTTCTGGGATTCCCAAGTCTTTCAACGCTCCATCTGCCCACCTTCGATCTTCCTCTCTGAGAACTATTTGAGGAGAAGGAGGACTTTCCACCTTCCCTAACGGCTCAATCAGTTTCAGATAATAATGGACTCGGTGGCCATGAAGGAGCTCTTTTGCTCGACGAATTCCATGGGTAAGAAAGAGTGAACGTCCCTCATCTTGATAACCAATTCGGATTGGGATGCGAGCCAGGTAAATATGAAAAGCAGACCGGAAAGACCGTGGGAGAATGACAGCCAGATCAAAATTCCTCTCCTTTAAAGATTGGCTGAGGTTCAAATCTTCCCAGATAGATCCGATCCCTCCCTTCTTTTGAAAGGGGATGATCTCATCCACATAAGGAAATGTTTTCCACAAATCGACGAGATAGGTTGGAACCAGGATAGCTAAATGGGATTTGGGAAAGAGGGTCTTTAATTGCTGAACCGTGGGATAACTGAGGACAGTATCCCCTACCCAGTTTACCCCTCTTACCAATATACGATTGACTTGGCTAAAATCACGTTTCAAGAGATCTACTCCTTCCTAAGGGTTAAGGTTATGAGATCAATCTCCTCAGGTCAGTCCTTCGACTGCCCACCCTATGTGTAGGTCCCCGCTCAGGGTCAGCCCTGAGCCGCTTGGCCTGAGCGGCTCGCCTGCGGGGCGAGCGACTCGCTGAAGTATCAAGTCGAAGGCAAGCCCCCGGAACTTCCGCCCTATCGAGCGGAGCTTGGCGCCGCCGGACGGGTCAACCTCGGATCGGCAGATAAATTTTCCATCCCATAAGGGAAGCTGTATTTCTCACTGTGGATGAATTCGCCTGGCATATAGGTACCCGCCGTTACGACTCATTTTAACCTCAAAACCTAATTCTCTAAGTCTATTAGGAATATCGATGGAAAATCCTGGTGGAACACTATGCGTCTCCATGGCTATTCCCAATATTTTAGCGGCAGTTTCAAAACTGATATTCCTTAGGATATCATGTTCAGCGCCCTCGCAATCCAACTTCAAAAAGTCAATCCTCGGTAGATCCTCCCGCCTGATGATATCCTCAACCGAAATAGTGGGGATACGTCCCGTCTTAATATTCGTGATTCCCCTCTTGTATAAGGAATAATCAGCCGAAGAGCCACCTTGATAGGTATAAATGTCTTGATATCCACTTATACCGGAAACCGCCATCTCAAAGATAGACATATTCTCCAGGTGGTTTAGCTCCATGTTCTTCTTGAGCATTCGATAATTATTCGGCTCCGGTTCAAAAGCAAGCACCTTGTAGGCACTTTTTGCAGCCATGATAGAGAAAGATCCGATGTGGGCTCCCACATCGACAACAATTGAGTCTTTTGTGATTGGAACAAAATCTCTTGTATAGTTTTTCTTAACAAAATTTGATTTTACAATTCTTAAATCATCTGTATCGGGGCGCAACTTCATTCTTAAACCGCTTCGATGTATCAACTCAATTTCTTTGCGTAGAAATCCATAGCGTCCTGCATAAAGCATATACCAATTCTGAAAAGCAGCCATATTCCTTATGAATGACATTCAAGGTCTCTCTTCTTGTCCCGGATAGGCTCTGAGCTGGCGAAGGTGCCTAAAATCTCTCTTGTCGCTTTAAAAACCTCATCGGCTGAGACAGCTTTTATACAGAAAAGCTCTTTGCACGAATATTCGTGGCACGGATTACACTCCACCTCTTTCCTAACCTTGATGTGATTTCCAAAAGGTTCATTCTCAATGGGGTCTGTCGGTCCATAGATGACGACAGTAGGAATTCCCATAAGGGAGGCAATATGCATAGGTCCGGTGTCTCCTCCAATATAAAGATCGCAGTTTCTATATACTTCCCCCAGCTGTGTCAAAGATTCGGTTTTGGGCGCCAATAGAGATGGCTCTTCCATCTGGCTTCGAATCCCTTCTACCCACTCGAGTTCCTCATCTCCCCAAGTGAAAAGAACGGTCGCATTGAGTTCACGGATTAGTCGATTCGCCAATTGAGCATATTGATCAGGCATCCATCGCTTGAACAAAGCTTTTGGACTCGTTCCCGGGTGGATCGCAATCAAAGGTCTTCTGAGGGATGCTGAGGACGCCTTAAAAAATGACTCCACATATTTCCGGTCCTCCGGGGGAATATGAAGACTATACTTAAGCTCCTTCAGCTCCAACCCCATCCCTTTTAGTAGTACGAGATTTCTTTCAAATCGGCTAATCCTTTCTGTTGGAAGCTTCACCTTGGCATTTGAAAATAAAAAATTCCCTTCCTTGGTTGACCTTCGATCATATCCAACCCTCTTAGGAGACCCTGAGAGAAAGGAGAGAATGCCGCTCTTAAGAATCCCATGAAAATCGAGAGTGACATCAAACTCTCGCCTCCGAAGATCCTTGATGAATCCTCTCACTTCCCCGACCGTCCCCCATATCCCCCTTAATGACTTCATCCCCTTGACCCACCTTTTCCTTGGAAATAAGATCACCTCATCGATCTCTGGTTGACTTTCCAAGAGGGCTCGAGAGGGTTCTTCAGCAATCCAGGTGATTGAGGAGGAAGGAGTGTGCTCTTTTAAGGCTTTTACTGCAGGCAGTGTTCGGATGACATCCCCCACTGCACTCAGCCTCAAAACTAAAATCTTTTGGAAACCCATTTCTGAAACATTACCCTATTACCCGTTAATTTTCAATAGCAAATACAGGAGGATAACAAATAGCCATATCGCTCTTTCTCAGGAATTTTCCAAACGGAAGAAATAGTGTATACTTAGATCCTATCTTCCTGTTTCGGGTTTGAGAGAAAGATGAGAATTGGAGTAGCGATATTCATTGCTGGGTTACTGGGTATTGGCATATTTATCCCGGGCGATGTCTCAATGGCCCTCCAGGGAAATGAGATGAAAGAGATACCTTCCTACGCTGGCTTTGCAGATATCCAGGCCACGAAGAATTTCTTTATTATTGTTGGTGACACACAAGGAACAAGTCACTGGGAGTTCTGGCGGGAAAGGAATGATAGAGAACGGAAATTAATCATTGATGAAATCACCAGGCGCGAGCCAGCCTTTGTTATCCACCTTGGTGATCTCACAACCCGGGGCTGCTCAGAGAAACGCTGGCACGAATTTGACGATATGCACAAAGAATTTCGTAAGAAAAGGATTCCGTATTTCCCAATCCTTGGGAATCATGAATTTTATGGCAACGACAAAAAAGCACTACAGAACTATTTTGAGCGTTTTCCGCATCTTGACCAAAGGCGATGGTATAGCTTCACCTGGAAG
>JBAVGF010000047.1:0-6381 GCA_049684675.1 Thermodesulfobacteriota bacterium
ATGAGGAAAACTTGGAACGGAAATTGCTCTTTTTCGAAAGAAAAGAGGTAAGGGACGATGAAAAGCAGGGTTATATCCATTGATCTATCTTCATACAGGGCTCTTCTACTAATACTATTGATTGTCATCATTGCAACGTTTGCCCTGGCCCCGAAGATTTCAAGAGGGGCAGATCAGGCCCTTGATAATAAGTGGGTTTCCATCGCGGCAGGCAAAAGTCATAGTCTCGGTATTCAATCGGACGGGACTTTATGGGCATGGGGAGGCAATGGGGTTGGCCAATTAGGGGACGGGACCACCATTGAAAAACATATTCCTTTCCAAATGAGCAGAGATAAATGGATTTCTGTTTCAGCAAGATTTGTTCACTCATTAGCGCTGAAATCCGATGGGACTCTCTGGGCCTGGGGAGGAAACAAATACGGACAAATAGGAGACGGCACAACGACGGAGAGACACTCTCCGGTCCGGGTCCGGGGAGATAACAACTGGATTTCCATGGCTGGAGGACGCTATCATACTATCGCTTTGAAATCCGACGGGATTCTGTGGGCCTGGGGTAATAATGGAAGTGGCCAATTAGGAGACGGCACAACGACGGTAAAACACTCCCCGGTTCAGGTCGGTACGGATAAATGGGCTGCCGTCGCGGCAGGCACTTATCACACCGTTGCTTTGAAATTAGACGGAAGCTTATGGGCCTGGGGCAATAATGAAAATGGCCAATTGGGAGACCACACAACTACCATGCGGTCTTCCCCCGTTCCGATCGGTAAGGACAAATGGATTTCTGTTGCCGCCGGAGGCTTTCATACCATCGCTCTAAGGGCAGACGGAACGCTCTGGGCTTGGGGAGGCAACGCCTATGGACAATTGGGAGACGGCTCAACCATTGAGAGACACTCCCCGGTTCGGATCGGTATGGATAATAAATGGTCCTCAATTTCGGCAGGCTATTTTCACACCGCCGCCCTCAAATCCAACGGCGCCTTGTGGGCTTGGGGAGGAAACGAGGTGGGACAGTTAGGAGACGGCACATCTACTGAAAGACACTCTCCAGTTCAAACTAACATAGAAAGTAATTGGACTAAAGTGGCGGCAGGATATTTTCATACCACCGCTCTGAAATCGAATGGGACGTTATGGACCTGGGGACTGAACGAGTATGGACAATTAGGAGACGGCACGACCATTGGGAAACACTTCTCCACTCAGATCGACCCCATCGCCCTATCCAAGAATCTGCCATAAAAGCCCTTCCTCGGCTCTCTTGCCGCTCTTTCAACCCCTTTTCCTAAACCGGTAGCGAATCCTCTCATTGATTAAGTCCCGAAGCGCCAAGGATTGATTCCAGGAATACATGGGCTTCTCTGAAGCTATCCAGTTCTGAATGAACCACCTCATGAGTCCCATCTTTGTTGATTTTAATGGCAATGAAGTAAGGGGATCTAACATCCCCCAGGACTTTATGTACGGCGAACTCGTTGTCTGGAAAGAGGGGAAAAGGCGTATGATATGTTTTTCTGAATACGTCAACCTCGTAGCGCGAATTCCCCGCACCGATACCGATCAATTTAATTTTGTTCAGGAGGTCCGACACGCGGCGGTCTGGCCACAACCCTCAACGAGATTGCGTCGATGTCCGATGTGGGGATGGTGATTGAAGAAGAAAAGATTCCTGTACGAGAATCGGTCAAGGGAATCTCTGAGCTCTTGGGTTTGGACCCGCTCTATCTTGCTAACGAAGGAAAATTGATCGCCACCTGCCCGCCCAGCGATACAGAGAGACTATTGGAGGTAATGAAAAACCACCCCCTCGGTAGAAACGCGGAAATCATTGGAAAAGTGACTGAGGAAAATCGAAAGAGGGTGACTCTCCATACATGGATCGCTGGCCACCGAATTCTGGATATGTTAACTGGGGGACAGTACCCAAGAATCTGCTAACACTCAATTCATGGTAAACAGACGAGATCTACCCGGCGCAGGAGAATAGAGATGATCGACAGAAGCAAGCGGTACGTCAGACCCCAATTGGCATTGAAAAATATTGTCACCCTGAAGGGCAAGCAGCTGGCGTTCGACAGCGTCGCCGAGATGCTGACGGTTCGTGCCCGGGAGATGCAGGATGCTGTCCACGTCCTTTTCTACGACGAGGTCATTACCTACGCCCAGACCAACGAACGCGCCAACAAGGTTGCCCATTACCTTAGGGAGAAAGGCGTAGTTAGGGGAAACATTGTATCGGTGATGGTTCTGAACTCTCCCGAAATCTACCATACCATGTTTGGGGTACATAAGCTGGGAGCCATCGCCGGCGCCATCAACTACATGTTGAAGGGCCCCGAAATTGCCTATGTCCTGGAAGACTCCAAACCTAAGGTGGCATTCGTGGGCAGCGAATACATGGAGGAGTTTGCCAGAGGTTGGAAGCTGTCGTCCCACAAGCCAATCGTCGTGGAGGTTGTAACGGGAATCGATCACGGGGCTGACATCGCCACGGGGACACTGAAGGAGATCATCGACAAATATCCGATCGCTGAATGTCTGGTGCCGCAGGCGCCGGAGGATCCTTTCCTTCTCCTGTATTCCTCGGGCACGACAGGTACGCCCAAAGGCATCCTTCTTTCCAACAAGAACCAATTAACCATCTGCAAAGACAGAGCATCCATGAACGTTAATAGACCCGGAGACGTCATGATGATCATTCTCCCCATGTTCCACACGAATCCTCTGTGCGTGCACACGTACCCGCTCAGCTACCAGGGTCTGACGCTTTGTATCCGAAAAACCTTCTCCCCAGCCGACTTCTGGCCATCCATCATTAGGTACGGGGTCACCATCGTCCAGGGCGTTCCCGCCATGTACGCCTATATCTATAATGCTGCCGACCCCCAGGCCATCGAGTATGACAAGCTGAAGCTGAGGTTTGCCTTTTCCGGCGCTGCCCCCATGCCACCGGAGTTGATCGACGGCTTCAAAGAAAAATTCAATGTTCAGGTAATTGACGGTTATGGCCTCACCGAGGCCTGCGGGGTCACGACATCGAGCCTGGGCGTCCCGGAGAACCGGGCATCGATCGGCATCGCTTACCCAAGTTTGCAGGTCGAGATCATGGACGATAACAATCATATCATGCCTTATGGCGAGCGGGGCGAGATCTGCATCAAGGGTGATGCCGTGATGATTGGCTACCTGAACAAACCGGAGGCCACAGCCGAGGCCATCAAGGAAGGTTGGCTCCACACCGGTGATATGGGTTATATGAATGAAAACGGATGTCTCTTCATTTCGGGTCGTAAAAAAGAGATGATTAACCGTGGCGGAGAAAACATTTATCCCCGGGAAATCGAGATTCCCCTGGAAAATCATCCGAAGATCGCGGAAGTCGCCGTCATCGGAGCGCCGGACGCGGCGCTGGGTGAACGTGTACGGGCATGTATCATCCTGAAAGACACCTGCACCATGACCGAAGATGAAGTCAAAGAATATCTGCAGGACAAGCTCGCCAAATACAAGCTCCCCGAGTTCGTGGAGTTCATGAAGAGTTTTCCTCGCAACCCGACCGGAAAAATTCTGAAGCAGGAATTAAAGAAAATGTTCGGATCGGTATAACAAGGCCGTATTATAGGTGGAATGGATCAGACGTTTCCTCCCTTCCCGAAAGATAATTTAAAGGAAGAGGCCTGCGGACGACCTTCCGCTTGTCCGGGACGGGGAAGGAAAAATCGAAAACAATTTTAAAGAAGGTTCGAATGATTTCAAAAGTGGCTCCCCAGAGGATTTCTTCCTCTCCATCCTGCTGATGGACTAAACACGGAAACTCCCAAGGGTTGGGAATTCCCTGAGTAGTAAGGTTTTCAGATACCTCCAGGGAATAAACCGCATAGTTTGTCGGGTCAAGAAACTTTTCTAAAGGGATGGAAACGATCTTGTCCACTTCCCAGCTGAGCTTGGGTTTCCAGCAATGCTTCACCGTGCCAACCAGCGGGAAGATGATCCACGGGCGGTGACGGAGACGATACGTCGGCAAGGGGCCCAGAAATTCCACATTGAAAGGGCTCAGGCGCAATTCCTCCCAGCTCTCCCGCAGGGCATTGCCTAATAAGAAAAGAATCTTCCCGTAGACCGATTTTCCTTTGCGTTTGGCCAGCGTGAAACCGGGTCCGCGGATTCCGGTTAAGAGTCCGAACCGAAGGAGCCTTCCTGACAGAGAATCTAAAAACGGATGAATTCCACCGCCTGGAGCACAGAGGTCGCCGGGTTGTTGGACGTTCTTGGATCTTTTACTGAGGAGAAAGACGTAATGCCCGATAGTATTCCCTTTCGGGTCTCGGTCTTCACGGAAATAGAGCGGCAGGAGAACCCCTCCCCAGGCCCAGGTCCGCCGGCTCTTCTTCTGCCTATCGATGAAATCAAACTCGGCCAGATAGTCCACGGGCTCCCGTGCGAGGGCCTCGGCGACTTGAATCCGAAATCCTTCTCGATCATTGACGACGGAAATGTTCATGAAGGAGAGGATATTGGAACGGGTTTGGAAAGTCAACCCATGGATTAAAGTCTTCGTATTGCCTCACTCTCCCGTGCAAAAACGGTCCTGAATGTTACCTCATTAAACGTTCGGCTTATAAGATTTTCGGAGGCATCCTTGCCGGATTGTCGGATTTCACCCCCGCTTCAGTGAGGCATTACAAGTCTTCTATTGCCATTAGGACTGCCCACGAGTTACATTGATCATTCGGAAAGGAAGGAGTAATCTTCCGTGATAGAAGATAGCGCAAGGGTTTTTCTGTTCTTCGTTGTTATGGTTCTCGCCTTCGCCGGAGTTTTATATATCCGCGCTTTGTTTACCAGGAGAGCTATTTTCAAAGTAATAGAGATCTTTTATCAACACAATGCTCTGGGGATCAAGGGCGCCAAGACACTGCATGAGCTTGGGCTTGAGCGCCCAGATTTTTTCCAAAGGATGACGAAACCCCGTGATTACAAGCAATACGCCCTTCAAATTCTCATAAAAAGAGGCATCATTCTGGAGAGTGAGGATGGAAGAGTATACCTGGCCGAAGAGAGACTTGATCAAGACCTTAGAAACAAAAGGAATAATCTGCCTTCACAAGGAGCGCCATCATAGGCTTACCCTCCTTGAGACATTTATTTCTTTCCTGGGGGCCCCTCAAAAGCCAAAAATCCTCCCTTACGCTATCTCACAACTTGAATCCTTCGGAGAGTGCACTCCCGTCCTTTTTCCACCTTAATTTGGAATGAACTACATTTCGGACAGGAGTAAAGGATCACATGCCGGAGAGGATCTTGTCGGTCAAGGTTCATTCCCCCTTTGTATCCACAGGATTCACATTGGATGCGAGCCTTAATCGTTTTTACCTTAACCTTCGCTCCTTCAGCCACTGATCCCTTGAATAATTCATGAATCCAAAAAGTGACCTGCTCCACGTTGAGGAGGGCCAACTCGCCGATCTCCAGTTGGACGGAGAGAACCTTTTTCCCATCGTTTGTTTTGGCCGTATCGAGAACGTTTCGTACGACTTCGGAGGATATGGAGAATTCGTGCATGGTTACGTTTTCAAGCCCAGAGCATCGATCACCCTTGGTATCCCAATCCCCTTGGCGGCATTCGTCTTGATAAAGGGAGCACGGGGGTTGATCTGCCGAGCATCCCTTTCCAATTGGGCAGTGTTCACCTTCATGGGTTTTGTCAAATCAATTTTGTTGAGAACGATCACGTCCGCCTCCCTAAAGATATAGGGATGTTTTACGATGGTATAGGGCCCTTCTGTCACGGATGTAACCACCAGCCTTTTATGGGCACCTAATGGGAACTCCCCCGGACAGATGAGGTTTCCCACATTCTCGATGAAGAGGATTTTGACACCATCCAGTTTCATCCTGTCGATCGCCCGGCGAATGAGATGTGCATCCAGATGACATTCCTTTCCAGTGTTGACCTGAATAACACGAGCTCCCTCCGCTTCGATTCTTTCTGCATCGATGGTTGTCGTGAGGTCTCCTGCAATGACCGCCACTTTCTCACCCATCCCAAGTCTTTTTAAGATCGCCTTTATCAACGACGTCTTCCCTGATCCGATCGAGCCCATGATGTCAATGGTCAATATATTCGAACGGTCAAACCTCTCCCTATTTTCTTTGGCCAGACTTTTGTTTTTGGCCAAAAGGTCTTTCTCCAATTCAATATCGAATATTTCAGGCCCCCCGGATTTTATAATCTTCATCTCCAAATCTCCTTTGATTTTACTTATTAATAAATGCAAGAAATTATAACGGAATTCAATTTGAAAAGAAAGTTTAGGTCGTCATCGCAATATATCTTTTCATATCTGTGACCCGAATCGCGGTAGCAAGGTA
>JBAVGF010000048.1:0-2136 GCA_049684675.1 Thermodesulfobacteriota bacterium
GATGGAGTCCCAGTGGTCAAATATGACCTTGACGATCTTTCTTTTGATTATTATTTTGTTGTTTAAAAAGTTTCACGAGTCGTGTTTGTCTTTACTGATTTAAAAAATATCTTAGGAGGTATTAGGTGATACTGAAAAGGTTAGTGGTGGGACCCATTCAGGCAAATTGTTATATCCTTGGTTGTGAGCGGACGAGGCAGGCGGCTGTGATCGATCCTGGTGGCGATGTGGATAAGATATTAATGTCGCTGGCCAAGGACAATTTGCGATGTGTCTATATCATCAATACCCATGGTCACTCTGACCATTCCGCGGGGAATAAGCGCCTGAAGAGAGCAACGGGAGCCACTCATTATCCATCGTGCCGATGCCCCTATGATCATGCATCAGGAGGTCGATTTTCCTCCTCCAGACCGTTATGTGGAAGATGGAGACCTCATCAGCTTTGGCGACATCTTGTTGAAAGTTCTTCATACCCCTGGCCATTCCCGAGGCGGAATCTCATTAGTAACTGACAAGATGGTATTTGTGGGAGATACTCTTTTTGAGGGATCCATCGGAAGGACCGATTTTCCAGGAGGCGATTATGAGGGTCTTATCCGTCATGTAAAGGAAAAGGTCTTCCCCTTGGGTGATGATGTCGTGATCTATCCAGGTCATGGACCAAAGACCACCGTAGGGAGGGAAAGGCGAACAAATCCATTCTTCCGTTGATCTACCTAACCTCTTACTCTACCTCCACGGCCAGGTCTTGATATATTTTTTCATTGGTGTCCAAATTAGCCAAGAATTCTAAGTTCTTATGTTGACTTTATTGGCCTTTTGGAGAAGATTTATCCATTTTTAAAACCAGGGGTCCTAACAAACGAAATTTCCCCTTACCAATTTTCCAAAAAGGACCGATGGGGAGAAACAACGAGTTCACCTACAAATCTGGAGTGGCGAGATGATTTTAAAGTTGATGATTACCGAAAGAAATAAACAAAAAGGGCAGAGCCTCAATGACCCTGCCCCAATATTTAATTTTGGATTTCTATTTCGGCAATTCAAATGTTCCTATTGGCCCGCAGGAAGCTATAACCAGGTTCCTCCCCTATTGCTTCCCTTATGGAAGAAAAATCTGTCGTACATATAAGGGATTGGCGGCAATCCCCACAAGCTGCTCGGTGCCGTCAAACAGCTTGCTTAGTTCAGGTACAGCCACACGTAATTGGTAGTTTTGGATCCGGTTTATGCCAACCGAAATGCTTTTGAGCACATCGGTGGCCGTCTCACTCCGGTAGATGCGGAAAAAGCTCGGCTCCGCAGCCGAATATATCTTTTGTTCCGACTTAGCCCGTGAAGAGAGGGCACACTGGTATTGCACCCGCAGCTCGATGATCCCCCCACGAGTATCTCGCACTTCCCAGAAGTCTTCGCCTACCCCAGCTTCAAGATTAGCTCCTTTAAGCGTCTGCTCCCTTCGGATGGTGGCCCCGACATATTTTTTATACGGCCCGGGGACATTACTAATGTTCGCCATGAAGCCACCGACGATTATGGTGGCCACCTCACCGGTTTGCGTATGCTTTACAGGAACTGCCAACGGCACTGCCCGATTGATTCCTCCCATATCCGGCTTTCCTTGAGCATCCTGGACAAGAAACGAATCAATGAAGACGACGAAGAAGTTGGCCTCCTTGAACGGACCCCCTGGGATTGTCATTATCTGCCATGGAGGCGGCACCAGCTTCTGGAGCTCCGCTTGTCCCACCCGCAGCGCCACCGTGAGCCTGGTTTCCGCGGTCGACTGGACAAGGGTCTCGGCGCAAACGGGTTGAGTGAAAAACAGGTTGCCAGCGAGACTAATTCCGAGAACGAAAAATAGCACAATATACTTGGTTAGCATAACTCACCCTCCTTTTTTATTCTCTTAGACTTAAGAAAAGAAAGGCCCCAAAAGGGATATTAAAATCCCCCCCAGAGCCTACTGTATTGGCATCTTCTGGAAAGCCCGTTTGAGAAATTAGAACCGTCCCGCTTTTCATTACCATGATTACCTTTATGGTCCAGCGATTGGAAAAAACGAGTTGTGTTGTTCGATAATCAATCTTCGTCCTTCTACCATTATGGTTACCGAACTATTCCGCCCCCATA
>JBAVGF010000049.1:0-2155 GCA_049684675.1 Thermodesulfobacteriota bacterium
ACCTCGAGTCCTTCAATAAATGACTTGCTGACCAGGCTTTCACCCATCAGCCTGCTCTTGACATGCAAACGTTTCCCGTCTCGCTCTCGTATTAGCGCCATCTATGAGGCTCCTTTATTTGACCCACCCGGATCAATCTTCGATTTCTACTTCTCCCCCACCCTTATGCTTTCCTTCACCACCTTTGAGCAGGATCAGTTTAGCGCCGACGGCCTTTGCAATCTGCTCGAGTTCACTCTTACGAAGGTGCTTGCCATAGACCTTCATATCGAGGCCAGCCACGGCAACCAGCCTAAAGCGTGGTTTCTTTTCGCCCTTACCCACCTTGCCCCTTTCTCTATAAAAAATTTTCCCGGCCATGCCATTACCCTCCCTCTCGATTCTTCCTTCCTCTTTTTTCTCCCAATGCCTCCCAAAGGTTCTTGCCTCTGGAAGTAACCGGCAATCCCGGTTTTCCTCCCCAAAGCCTTGGACGGAGCCACCCCTTGGTATCGACGACATCTTCCGGAGCGGGAGTTTCAGCCTGCCGATCGATAGAGACCACCATGATTCCTGACCGCTCCAAATCAGATACAAAAACCTTTTTCGGGAAATCTCGCAATCTCCCAAGCTCGATAAACCTGCCTCCCCATCCATAGGCAGTCAAACCCACTGCAGCCGCAGCGCCTATTATACCATCATTCGTGCCTCCATGGCCAGAAAGATGGGAACCCGCAGCAGCCTGAAGGGCTTCTTTCTGTGTGACAACCCTTGAAGTACATGCCCGGCCGAAATGGATCAATTTGGACAAAGCAAGATTATCTTCGGAAGCGACGCACAACCCCGGGTCGCTCCCGTGTATGAAATGACGCTCGATGTGATGGACCGCTCTCGAAATTAAATCGCCCGTTAAGGAAGAGTCGGGACACTCAACGATCGCACAGGCTGAGCTATTGTGTGTGGTGTAAGGGATAGAGTCATCCAGCAAAAGCTGTTGGCGAACGACACCCCACAAGTGGCAGGGGTCTGGCAATTCGTTTTCATACCATCGAGCCAATTTGCCTGTGCCTCTATTCGAATCAATAGTATCCGTATCGTCAAAGCCAATGTAAATTCGCATGTTCTATCCTTTCTTTATTAAAATAAGACGAGGCAAAGATGCCTGTCAAGCAAGAAGGCACCTGTGTATGAATATTTCGGAATCCGTCTATGCCAATTCAAATGCTGGCAGGGGGAGAAATGGGGAAAAGTTCTACAGATCCTCTCCAATTTTTGTGAGTCTTGTATGGTGGAAATTGGAAGATATTTCATCGATAAAACCAGGAAAAGTGACCGGTTCAGTAGTGTGAGAATCTCGGAGACTTTCCCAATCAATATACTTATCAGGGAAATTATTATTATTCGGTGGAACTTCGCCATATTTCTTAACATAGCATTTTAGCAATCTTTCCTGTTCCACCCTGGCTTCCCTTTTATTCGGCTGCTTCTTAAACGAATATTGCATTTTACAGGTTTTATACCTTTCCTTAAACTTTGTATACTTGTTTAAGAGCTGTAATCTTTCCCCTTCTGCATGGGTATATTTCTTACCTTCTGTTGCACGATGGAAACGATATATTCCTCTCTTAATATTTCCCGAATAACAGATTTGGAGGATTCCATCCTTATCTGTATCAATAAATCGGGGAATTTCGACGGGAAATCCTTCCGGGTTAGCCAAACGTATTTTGTAGACTCCACAGCCTTCATAATTTGGAATTTGGCTAAGTTCTATCCATTCAAACCATCCTGACGACCATCCATTTGAGAGATTCAGAATTCTACGGCTATTTAAAGCGCACTCTTTCATCACTTGCGACCTCCTGACCCTATGTCCACCTTCCACCCATAAAGGGTTCTAAATATTTAAAAAAAATCCTATTTCCTTTCTGGGAAGAACATGAAATCCTCTCTTGGATACCCAAGGGCTTCTAAGAAAGAGAGGATATCCTCCTGATAAGATGAAGGAGGAGGGATAGAGCGGAAGCTATATTTATCAAACTGCTTTTGCACTGAATGATAGGCCCTCCAGAAGAATTCTGTTTGGCGGTGAATGTCGATCACTCGATCAACTCTTCCGATGAATTTCTCATACTCAAATGCAACAACCCCCAGGCCATACTGTGATTCTTTATCC
>JBAVGF010000050.1:0-16899 GCA_049684675.1 Thermodesulfobacteriota bacterium
GAGAATAGCTGAGCTCCCTTTCTGTTTTATCCTTGATACTTCCTGATAGACATTCAAAAAATCTTCTTTAAGAGGTTCCAAGAAGATATCAATATTCCCTCCGCAGACCAGTCCACCTTCTGCCAACTGTTCAGACGTCAGCTCAAAATGGAGAACCTTCCCCTCTTGTTTCTCCATGACTTTTTGAGCCTCTTGCCAAACCTCTGCCTCAACGCACCCCCCCCCAATGGAGCCCAAGGAGGCACCATCTTCCTTGACCAAATATTTCGCACCCACAGCTCTTGGGGCAGAGCCCACTCGGCTGATCAGTGTGGCTAATGCCACCTTCCCCTTCTTCTCAAGCGCTTTCACTATTTCCGAATTGATATCCTCCATGATCCTCATTCCTCCCTAAATGGTTATGGGAAAAAAAGTCATTTTTGCTATAACAACCAATCCCAATATTTTGATGAAGTATTTTCTATTAGATCTCTTTTCCCTTGACCCTCTTTTAATATTTTCCTGTTTGGCATTAATACTCTGGTAGATCCATTCGGGGACTTCGCCGTATCACCTTGGGGTCGGGACGATCTAATGATCGAGGCGCCTCCGGTAAAGGTGAATTCTGTTGGATAGTATAGGAAGTTGCATGCTATTGTCTTCCACGTATTGATCTCGCACAAAGGTTTGAAGCTCAGGGAAGTCTTCGAGACGGAAGATCTGAACAACATAAGCAGGACGAGATTTTCTTATATCCTCCATCACCATAGGGGCATAAGCTTGCAGCGCCTTAAGTGCGTTGTTGGTGACGAGTATGCTCATATTGAAATTATTTCGATACCGGGCAGCTGCTCTACGTTGTGCCAAAAAATAGATCTGGGGAGCTATCCCCCACACATAGACTGTCTCGGCAGGATCCGTGTGATCGCGAATGTAGCATGCAATCTCCCGGTTGACCACATTGCTCAGCCCATATTGATCAAAGACGCCATTTGAAATTTTGAGCTGAAACACCGTCTGCTCAACAGCTGTGTAGGAAAAGAAATATTTATAGTCTGTTTTAATGAAAACCATAGCCATGATCACGATAAGTATTGTCCATCCCCCTTGTGCCATAAACCGCGACGAAGGAGAAAGTGATTTTGCCCGTTTCCAGCTTGCTACAATTCCAAAAGCGGCCAATACGGAGAAAGGCCCGATGATCTGGAGAAAGTAATGGTAGAAGAATGTCCCGCTGATCCAGAGTACTGCAAAGGACCAGAAAACCCACCAAAGCAGTATTCGATCCCTCGCTTCTCCTTCACCACGCCAAATCCTCCTCCCCATGTAAACTGCGGCAAATACTGTACCAAACCAGAGGAGACCGTTCTCTGGAAGCATGACTTTCATAGCAGAAGAAAAAAATTCCAGCAGACTCCTGTACTCGTATCCTCTTTGCATATAGCGTAAATTGCTTCCCAGCATAGAGTCATAGAGTTGGTTTAAGGCGTATCCATGGAAACGATAGAAAGCGATCAAGGCGATCACCGGTAGCAAGATCCCTGTACACAGCACCACATAGTGATAAAGATACTTCGTTCTCGAAAAAGAGTCTTTCTCTTTCCACCATTCATTAATCCCATAGCAGAGGAATACAAAAAAGAGCACCCCACCGACCTGCTTAACGAGCGTAGCCAGTGCAGCAGAGAGGCCTGCAAGGAAGTACCAACGCAGCCGGCCTGAGGTGGCGGCTTTGAGGAAAAGACCCATAGCCAAGACATAAGGAAGGTGCATGACCGTCTCCAAGTTCACCGTCCCACCGTCTATCATCGGGCCGGATGAAAAGACTCCAAAGAGTAAAGCGGCCAAGAGTCCAACCTTTTTCCCATAGGCTTGATTTGCCAGCCAGTAGACCGCAACCACCGCCCAAAGGACAAAAATCGCTCCAAACAGCTTGAGCCCAAGGACGGACGGACCAAAAAAGCGAATAAACAACGAGTAAAGCATTGGGTAAAGAAGCGGCTTTCCCGGGCCTTCGAGATCGATCACGACTTCTCCCTCAGCCATCCGCCAGGCTTGATAGCCCGCGTTTCCCACATCCCCATCAATATACTGTCCGAAATAGAGGAGACGAAGGTAAAAAGTGAGGGCCAGAATCCCGATTAAAAGCACGGATGGTTTGGTTATCGCTCTCAAAAAATCCAGAATGCTGGCAGTCGAACCCTGTTTCATCATTCACCCCTACGTCTTGCAGTGAATATTTTCCATCATAGGCTCTTTTTTAAGGCGTCTTCCCTTTTGGGATTGGTCTCTGCTCCTTCTGTAGAGGCACTTTTTCTACATCCTTTGAATGGGCAAGAGGAAGAAGATAAAGTTTGTAAAAAACTGGGTCAGCCCATAATTCGATTTCAGGCGCCAGATCGCCTACTAAAGCGGAGAAGGAAGGCAAATTGTTATAGGCATTGAAATTCTCAGAGAGGTCCTTTAAAGATTTATAAAGTTTGACCGAGGCGACGAGACGGGTCGGTTTTTCCCTCAATAATTTAATTTGTTGAATTCCCGTTTCGATCGATCCCTGGTCCTCCTCCAATTTGGACATCCAAAATTTCCCTTCCTGATATCGAACATCCGTTTCCCCTGTTTGAACGGCCTGGATCAATTGTGTGTGAATGCCTTGAGCCCGTTTCATCACCCCATCCAATTGATTGAGGAGTTCCGTTTTTTCTTTCTTAGAGAGTTCAATCGTCTTGGAGGAAGCTTTTGATAAAAAGTCCTGCAGCGTATAATCTTCTGCAAAGCTAATGCACGCTAAGCCAAAGAGTAGAATAATCCCTATCAAAAGAATCTTGCAGTATCTCATTTCATCCCTCCGTTAACCCCCTCACCCTACCCCTCTCCCACCGGGGGAGAGGGGGATTTATTATAAGAATCAACTCAAAAATCCCCTCCCCTTTTATGGGGGAGGTGAGCCCTGCACCACGTAGGGTGCAGGACAATGCCCTGAACCTCACATGGTTCAGGGGGTGGGGGTGCGATTCCTATGGAAAAATCACCTCCGCCACAGGCGGTTCACTTCTCAACTGCCCCAAAACGATCCTCTCGATCTGGCGGTGTCTCTTATTAAGGATTTTTTGTGCAATGCTCCTTGCCTTGGCTGTTCCATCTGGAATATCCACCTTATTGAGAAAGGCAACGACCCTCGACGACGATGGGGCTCCTTTAAAGATGCCTTTGGAATGGGTCATTAAGGCAGCCATCGCCTCATCCGTCAGCTTTTCTCCAACAGGAATTCCTGTTATTTTTGAAACCCTTTCCGGTTGATAAACGTTTTTCTCGTTTAACTCCCCCTCCATCCCATCTACCCCCAAAACGGCCACGACTAAAGACGTGCTTATGGGAATGACAGGCTCATTGTCCCTCGGCGCTTTAACCGGTCGGCCCGCCGCACCGTCCGCTTCTGTAATGATCGTGTCGATTCCGGGTAAACTCGAAAGTCCATTCACTAGATTTGGAGAAACTCCTTTCAATTTCCCCGATTCAAGTCTCTCTATCGCTACGGTGATATGATGGTGTTGATCGAGTTGGCGCCGCACAAAATCCTTAATCTTCTCCTCATCCGGATCAATGAAAAGAAAACCCGTTTCTCCTGAAGTGGGCTCTAATATTCTTGTGGTCGTGGTCGTCACCACCCGCTTCCCGCTGAGAAGTAACTCTTTCGCAAGACGGAACATCAGTGTGGTCTTCCCCCCTGCCCCGACCAAGCTGATCACTTCCCTTGCCTCGATGCCCAGGGCTTCCGTCAGAACACCAACCGGCCCTTCCTCTTTTTGGTTTTCCTTCACAAACTTCTCGATGATGGAACAAATGATCTCTTGATTTGGATCGATCATGACGCATCTTAATACGAAATGAGTCGATTTTTCAACAAAAGAGATTTGGATATTCCGGAGTAACACCAAATGACAAGTCCTGTACTCAGCATGGTGCAGCACAAGTACCCGACAATAAGCCCCAACCTCCAAAATTCTAAATTTCGAATAGAATCGTTTTTGTCATTGGGATTGGGATTTGTTTGGGATTCGGGATTTGTAATTTGGAATTTGCTATTTGAGATTGAAGATTATTTATTGAACCGGTAAAGGACGGCCTCCAGCACTCCTCCGCCAATGGCCCTGGCTTTATCCGAGATGGTAAAGCAAGACTCCCTTTTACTCCTCGGATCGATATCGCCTACCTTCATCCCTTTCCTTACTTCTGCCCCTTCTCGAAGGAGCCCCCTCAAGACGCCGCTGATTTTGGCGATGACTGGAAAATCGTCTACCACAGCCACCACCGACCCCTTATTCACTCTATCTCCAATGGATTTTTGCGGATGGAAAATCCCTTTCTTCATTGTCCGAAGAAGTCTCTCCATCATATACCCCCCGATCTCACCGGGAATGCCGGTATCAGGTTCTGCTGTCCCTTTGAGGATCATCTTGCCCAGGTCATGTCCTCGATTCGTTTCGATCACGATATGGACATCTTTCCCTGCTGCAAAGTCTGGGCCGAGACCGATCACCAAAGGAGCATCGTTAACCTGAGTTCCTAAATTCCTTTTGGCCATGATGGCGTCAACGAGGACATCGGGTTTTGAAAAATTCCTTGTCTTCTTCCCATCGGGATCTATAAGAATCGGGATATCCCCTTTCTTCCATACGGATTCAATCTCTTCTGGCTTGGAAATAAATTTCGCCCGAACGTCTTCCACTTCTTTCTCGCCTTCATAGATCGCCTCGCTGAAAGCTACTGCTCTTCTTACAGCAAGAGGATGGGGAATCTCTATCATGCAGACTTTAAAATGGGACCGCTGAAGCCGGTGGGCAACCCCGCTCGCTATCTCGCCGGCCCCTCGGATTAAAACAACCAATTCATCCACACTTTTTTTTGATTTCACCTGAATCCCCTTCTCCATCCTTGCCTTCCCCCTCCCTTCATCCTTCCCCGGTTGGAGACCGTGTCATCATTATTAACCAAAAAACCCACTTCCGTATCTACCCCCCGCCATGATTACGCCATAGTCTCTTGCGAGAGAGGGATACGACGGGGGGATTATAATCTTGCCACGTGTCCACATCCCTTACAACACCTATTGATCTTACTGGAACCACTCGTACATCTTCAGGATGCCACTCAATAACGGATCTTCCTCCTACATCTCCCTCCAAATTCAATAACTCCTTTTTGTACCTTCGATGGAAAATAACGGGGTGCCCCCTTCTTCCCCGAAAAGAAGGAATGATGATCCGTCCTTTCCCCTGATCAAAGGCGTGGATCAAGACGTTGACAGTCCTCGTTTTGAGGAAAGGCTGATCTCCCAGGCCGATGAGAATTCCACGACAGCCGGGATGAATAGCTTGAATGCCTCTTCGGATCGAAGTGCTCATCCCCCTGTTCGAATAGGGATTTATGACGACTTTCACTTTTGGCCCCTGCAATAAGTTTTTCATCCCTTTGTTTCGACTGCCCAGGACGACGACTAACTCCTGTGCTTCGGATCGCAAAAGAGTCTCAATACAATGCCTTAAAACGGTCTTCGTTCCCCAAGGGAGCGATAATTTATCTACCCCCATCCTTTTTGATTCACCTGCCCCGAGAAGAATGGCTGCAATCATTGTCCTCTCCTATTTTTCGAACCGTTACAAATTTATTCTGCATTCCCAATTTCTGTCAAGGTCTTGAGGCAAGTGCTGGCTCTTAACTTTATTGAATACATGCAGAGAAAAATAGAATATGCAAGAGAAGGCAATGAAGCAACCCTTCCGTCGAATCTCAGGAGAAGAAACCCTCAAAATACAATACCCGCTTGCTTTAAATGGGGGGTCACCCTATTTACGTCTTAAACCATTCTCAGAGAAGATGATAGTAATACCCAAATCCCGATTTTGGAGACTGTCTCTGGGAGTGAAACGAAGCAGTCTCGCTTTCTTCAGAGAGATTGCCACGCACCTTTCAGGTGCTCGCAATGACATGTCGGCAAAAGGATCTCCTTTTCTACCTCGGGATTTGGGTGATAGTGACTCGGTTCGGGCTCAATTCTTCGAATTACTACGCTCACCCTATCCAAACTAAAGGAGGATTCCGCAATGCGAAAGGGATTCTTTCTATTCCTGTTGGTTTTGTTCATCTTCCCCTGTTTGATCGTGTCAGAAGCTTATGCCCCGAAAGACCCCCCCATTATTCATTTCTCCTACGCTCAGGAAAAAATTCGTCAAAGAGAAATCTGGAAGGTCTATCTCTCCGTCAGCGATCCGGAGGGCGGAATGTCGAGAATCGTATGTAATATTGAACAGGCCGGTGCGGAACGCTATTACAGACCAAGCATCATTTACTTAAAGAAGGGGATGGAAAAACAATTTGCCGGCTACTTCGCTCTCCATACAAATTCTTCTCAGAATTTGTCGGAAGAAGAACTCATTCTCAACCTGAGCATTCTGGACCGTTCAGGAAATGTAAGAAAAACTCTTCGCTTTCCATTAGAATTCGACGGGGAGCGAATGAGACCTCTCCCTGCGAATATGGAAAAGGAATTGAACCAGCGGATCGGGATTATCGATGTCGATTTCGACCTTACAGATTAACCGAAATCTCGGGAAAACCGAGTGACGTCGCCTGCGATCTTCGGACCCTGCCTATGAAAATGCCCGATCCGCACCCCCCCCACGTCCCCCTTAGCAGGGGGGTGGGGGGATTGACAAACCCTACACTTCTTCGAGCATCGTTGTAAAGAGATCGTGATGTTCTTCTTCGTCTTCAAGGATCTCTTTGAATATAAAGGCAGTCGTAACGTCCCCTTCTTTTTGAGCCAGTTCAATGATCCCCTTGTACATCTCGATCGCTTCTACCTCTGCCTGTGTGTCGAGTTCGAGGAAGTCTTTCATGCTCTCACCCACCTTAATCGGTGAAGGTTTGGTGGTCGGAGTTCCCCCAAGATACCAAAGTCTTTCAGCAATCTTTTCAGCATGCTTCATCTCCGCAATCGCCGTTTGCTGGAATTTGTCCTGGACGGCGACCCCCTTCACCCCCACCACCTGCACATGCTGCCACATGTATTGGATGCTCACCTGAATCTCCCTGGCGATCGCATCGTTCAACAATCCTTTTAATTTGTCACTCACTTTGATGACCGGTTTCAACGAAACTGTCATAGGCTTCACCTCCTTGTCGAGTTTGGGTTTCCATTAAAACGATACCATTACAAAGGCCGGAAAACAAGCAAATTCTTTATTGTAAAGCAACCCCCGAAATGTTAGAAATCGTGAAAAGGGGTCTTTGATGGTCATTAAGACCCGTTGTACCAGGACGAATCATGGGGAAGTAGAATTTTAGCCCTGTTGATCTTCACTTTACGGAAGCATCCCCAATTCTGTGACAATGCTCTCAAGGGGATAGAAATTTAAAAAAAGCGTTCAAGGGGAGAGGGCAGGGTCAGGGGGCCATCGGATTGACATATTGATTTGGTTATGATATCGCTAAGCGAAGCCTCCGCCGTACAGGGCGGGGCTTCCCGGCATTGTAGTATTATTCATATTGTGCCCCTTAACCCCGCCTACAAGGCGGGGCTTGCGTGGCACGTTCCGGTCAAAAATGGGAACCAAATTTTTGAAAATTATTTTTCTGTCCTTCTTCTCAATCGCCGTCCTGCTTCTACAGCCTTTTTCTGCCCTGGCTGCCCTGATCACTGATGTGAGGTCTTGGTCTGCCCCGGATTACACCCGAGTGGTCATCGACCTGACGGAATCCGTCCAATATGAGAGCTCTTCACAGGAAAGCCCTCCTCAATTCCAGTTGGAATTGAAAGGGGTCTCTCTCTATACACCCAAGAGAGAGTTAGAAGTCAAAGATCCATTTCTCAGCAAGATTAGTCTAACGGAGCTTGGCA
Source organism: Thermodesulfobacteriota bacterium (assembly GCA_049684675.1). Lineage (GTDB taxonomy): Bacteria > Desulfobacterota > BSN033 > BSN033 > UBA1163 > UBA1163. The sequence continues at coordinate 7,880 of JBAVGF010000050.1, forward strand.
ATGGAAGAGTCAGAATGGTCCTTCATCAAAAAAGGCCTTTACACGCCAATGTCTTCACCCTGAAGCCTTACGAGGATAAGACCCATCGCCTTGTCATTGACCTCGTCGACGTCGTTCAGGAGAAAAAAGAAATAGAGGAGAGGCAAAAGCAAAAAGAGATCAAGCCAAAGGGGACCAAGATCGTGGTCGTTGATCCTGGCCACGGTGGGGAAGACCCGGGGGCGATCGGATCGAAAAAGACGAAGGAGAAGGATATTGTATTAAAGGTAGGACAAAAATTAGTTCATCTCCTCAACCAGAACAGGGAGGTTCACGCTTTTCTCACCAGAAAAGGCGACTATTTTATTCGCCTGGAAGAGAGACCCAAGATAGCGAGGGACTATGGTGCAGATCTCTTCATCAGCCTCCATACGGACGGAAGTTTCAACCCACAGGCCAGGGGATCTTCTGTCTATTGCCTTTCTCTCTCCGGGGCCACGGACGAGGCAGCTAAGACTCTGGCGGATAAAGAAAACCTGTCGAACATCTTAGGCGGGGCCTTTTCAAAACCAACCGATCTTTCCAAAGATCCCAATCTCAATCAGATCCTGCTGGACCTCAGACAAAACGACACGATGAGAGATAGCTTTCGCTTTGCCGAAACTCTTCTCAAAGGCATCAAGGTTGTCAACCCATTAAAATACTCTGCCTACCGGCAGGCTAACTTCATTGTTTTAAAAGCCCCGGACATTCCCTCTGTGCTGGTAGAGATGGCTTATCAGACCAATAAGGAAGATGAACGCCTGCTTAACAGTAATGAATTTCAAGAAAAAATCGCCAAAGCCCTCGCTGCCTCCGTCAAAAAATTTTTTGGGCCCTGATGGGTTAAATATCTGTTGACAAATTACCCGTTATTGTTTAAATAAGAATAAGCCACGAAGGCGAAGGCCCAACGGAAGGGTCGCCCATAAGTGGCTTTTTTATTGAATGGGAAAAGGATGGAAAAGAGAAAAAAGTCTATTGCTGTGATCGATGGGCAGGGTGGGGGAATCGGAAGCGCCATGATCAAGCATCTGCGGGAAAACCTTGCCGAAGAGGTGGAGATCATCGGTTTAGGAACAAATGCGATGGCAACCGGGGCGATGCTGAAAGCAGGGGCCAATAAGGGGGCTTCTGGAGAGAATGCCATTGTTCAAACCGTCAAAACGGTGGATGTCATCATTGGGACGACAGGCATTCTGTTAGTGAATTCAATGATGGGAGAGCTGACCCCTAAAATGGCGGAAGCCATTGCTTCGTCGCCTGCAATGAAATACCTCCTCCCATTAAAAATGCCGGAGGTGGAAATTATCGGGGCTCCTAAAGAGCCCCTTCCCCATTTAGTTGATCAGTTGGTTAAACGGATCCGGGAAATCATTCACCAATAATGGAGGAAATAAAACCATGTGTGAAGCCAATGCGTACTTAGTAAAAGAAGGAAAGGAAGAATTAGTTTTGGAGGACATTTCCATCCTCCGGCCAGAGAAGGACGAGCTTTATCTTCAAAACATCTTTGGGGAACAAAAAAGGATTAAAGCTCGAATCAAAGAGATGAACCTTATTGATCACCGAATACTATTGGAAGAATCCAAATAGTTTCTGGATTTAGGCTCCGAACTCAAAACTCTAAACTCATAACTTTAACAAACAAAAAAGCCACGAAGGTCTTTCGTTCCCGCAGAAGCGGGAAAAGTCTTCGTGGCTTTTTTGTTTGTTAAAACCCATGAAAGAAAGGAGGCCGAATGCTGATTCTCGTTGCCGGAAAAAGGATTAGAAACTCTCTCTCTATCCTTTGTACGGCCGTTCCCTCTCTGCTGTTCTTGTTCTCATCCTCGGCATTTGCCGCTCGTCCTCTCACGACGGATGATGCCGGGACCGTTGAGAAGGGCAAATTCCAGATGGAAACGGGATTCGATTTCACCCGTCAGGACAATCACGATAGAGAGTATACGCCTTCCTTGACTTTGACTTATGGTTTGTTAGACAGTATGGATCTCGACATTGGAAGCGGTTATATCTTCTCCCACCCCAAAAAGGATAAAAAAGAAAATGGGATTACCGATACAGAACTGAAGTTAAAATACCGATGGATCGATGAAAAAGATTGGAGGCCCGGTTTCGCTATGACCGGCATCCTTAAATGTCCCACTGCCAGCGAACCGAAAGGCTTGGGGTCCGGAAAGACCGATTTTAGCATCAACACGATTGTTACAAAAAATTTAAGCAAGAGGTTGGTTCTCCATCTCAATCTCGGGTACACCTTTATTGGGGAACATGGAGTGAACAATGAGTTCAATTATTCAGCCGCAGCACAATTCATTCTATCAGACAAATGGGCTTTGGTGGGAGAGATTGTCGGAGTGAATAACTTCAACGGACGAAAAGGCGATGATCCCATCTCGGGCCTTCTCGGTACTTACTACCTGATCAGCGACAGTCTCGTTTGGGACGCAGGGGTTGAGATAGGAATGAATAAGGCCGCTCCGGATTTTCGGCTTACAACAGGGTTGACGGTCCTCTTCAAACCCTGATGTTGATAGGTCTCTCTTTTAGGGGTAAAATCTTAATCAAAGGAGGTTTCCATGCATATACCCGACGGTTACTTAGGCCCCCAAACATATCTCCCATTGTATGGGGTTTCTATTGGCTTCTGGGCCATTGCGCAGAAGAAGCTGAAGAAACAGCTTTCTCTGAAGCATGTCCCGTACCTCGCCATGGCAGCAGCTTTTTCTTTCCTTATCATGATGTTCAATATCCCCATTCCAGGGGGAACCACAGGCCATGCCGTGGGAGCTGCCATTATCGCCATTCTCTTGGGACCTTGGACAGCCGTTCTCGCTGTATCGGTCGTGTTAATCATCCAGGCCTTACTGTTTGGCGACGGAGGAATTACCGCAGTCGGAGCGAACTGTTTCAACATGGCGGTGGTTATGCCTTTTGTCTCTTACTGGATATTCAAACTCATCAAGGGGAAAAAAGCGGGCGGGGCGAGGCTCGCCGTTGCAGCCTTCCTTGCCGGATACCTTGGTCTGGTGGTTGCAGCCCTGTTTACTGCCGTTGAGTTCGGAATTCAGCCCATGATCGCCACAGGGGCAAACGGCAGACCGCTCTACGCACCCTACCCTCTGTCAATAGCAGTGCCTGCTATGGTCTTGGAGCATTTGTTCCCGTTCGGTATTGTCGAGGGATTAGTGACGATGCTCCTGCTTAAGTACTTTCTAAAACACGAGCCCGATCTCGTGTATGCGGTGTTAGACCCGTCAACGAACAAATAGTTTCTAAGGAGGCTTGGGATGACAAGATTTCAGAAGAGACTTTGCATAGGCCTTTTGATCATGGCGCTGCTTACTCCTCTCGGTATGCTCCTTCCGGAAAAATTTAAGGCAGAGGAGGCATGGGGTGAGTGGGGAGCGGAAAAACTTGAGAAAGTCTTAGGATATGTTCCTGAAGGATTGAAGAAATTGGCCGATTTCTGGAAGGCCCCCATCCCTGATTACAACTTTGGCGGTGAAGGCGCATCAATGACCCTTCAAGCAATCTCTTATATTGCCTCGGGACTCTTGGGCATAGGGGTATGCGCATTCGTTGTGTTTATGGTTTCGAGGTTCATGGCAAAGCATGGCAAATAGAATACCCTCATTTCTGTTGGCCCAATCCACTGCCCGTTCTTTCAAGCCGGGGACGGGAAAAGTAAAGGTGCCCTTTCTCGAAAGAGGGATAGATCATCTGGCAGGCGTGATCAGAAACGGTTACGCCCAGTGGGAACTCTCGTCGCAAAATGGGTTTTTCCAGAGGATCGACGCCAGGGTCAAAGTCCTTTTCCTTCTCTTTTTCATCCTTATCGTAAGTCTGAAGAGAGACGTGCTGCCGGAAACCTGCATCTGCTTTTTTGTTTTTGTGCTTACCCTATTTTCCCGTTTGAATATTCTAAGGGTTTACAAGAGAGTTCTTTTCTTGGGGTTTGTTTTTGGCTTTCTGATCGCCTTGCCCTCCGCTTTGAACGTGATCGCAAAGGGGGAAACCATTTTGCCCATCCTAAAACTTCCAAGGCCCTATCACTTCTGGATCTATCATATCCCCGCAGATATTGGAATAACCCGGGAGGGGATTCATGCAGTTGCTATGCTCACCGTGAGGGTGATCAATTCCTTGTCATTGTCGTTCCTGGTATTGTATACGACTCCATTCCACGAGATCATCAGAGCCCTCAAGGTTCTGAAAGTTCCTGATAGCTTTCTCATTATCATAACCCTTTGTTACAAATACATCTTCATATTCTCGAAGACCGTCGAAGATATGCACCTGGCTAAAAAAAGCAGGATCGCCCGGGAATTGAACCATGCTGAGGCGAGAGAATGGATTGCGGGCCGAATGGCGTTCATCTTTAGAAAAGCCCGGCTGAGGTGTGAAGAGGTATTTAAGGCCATGATCGGGAGAGGTTTTTCCGATTCGATCAAGTTTTATGGTTTCAGAAAGATGCGCACGGCTGATTGGTGTGCGGCAATCTTCCTCTTTTTCGCAGGTATATTATTTTTGTTTATGTGAGGTGTCCTCTGTGGAAAATCTTATGAGACTAGAAAAGGTAAATTACAGTTACTACGATAACGTTCCTGCCCTTTCCGATGTGAGTCTTCAGGTTAATGACGGAGATAATATTGCGATTGTTGGCGCAAATGGCAGCGGGAAGTCGACGCTTCTGCAAATAATGGGCGGGCTGAAATATCCGGTCGCCGGGAGATTTGTCTTCAGAGAAACCGAGGTATCGGAGAGATCTTTGCGGGACAGAGGATTCCTGAGACTGTTCCGAGAGAGCGTTGGATACGTTTTTCAGGATTCTGATGTTCAGCTATTCTGTCCGACTGTCCTGGATGAGCTTCTTTATGGTCCTCTCCAGTTGGAGATTAGCGAGGAGGAGGGGATGAAGAGGGCCTTTGAGGTGATGCAGATGCTCAATATAGAGCAACTAAAAGACAGACCCTCCTACATGCTTTCAGGAGGAGAGAAGAAGAAGGTGGCCATCGGGTCGGTCCTGACCATGAACCCGGAGATTCTTCTATTTGATGAGCCGACCAACGGCCTCGATCCCAGGACCCAGGTTTTTCTTGTGGAGCTCATGCTTGCCCTTAACGAATCTGGAAAGACGATTGTCCTGGCCACCCATGATCTTGGGCTGGTCGCTGAGCTCGGAGCTCGGGTTGTCGTCCTTTCGGAGGATCACCGGATTGAGAAGATGGGAAGTGCCGATGAGATTCTCGGAGATCAGAATCTCCTGCTCAGAGTGAACCTCATCCACGAGCATGTGCATCTCCACGGAAAGACTAAGCATGCCCATCTTCATTCGCATTATCTATTTCACAGGCACTGATGGCGTGCTTCCTTCTTCTTTTTTGCCCCGGCCTCTTCCTGACGGTCGTCCCTGAATCAACCCTTCGACTTTCCCCGGTTTAGAGCCCGGGGTTTGCTCAAGGTTGATACTGAGCGGCGCTTCTCACCCCATACTGAAGGATGGGGTTTGGCGCCGTCGAAGTATCAAGAATCGGAAAGTCACTCCCGCCCTCTCTGGCCTGACCGGAGTCCTTGCCATCTTCTTTATCGCTACGGGAATTGGAGTGCTGATCTAAGAAGGATAGAGCGGTTATTTAAAATTTCTCTCACCGGCTTCAATTTCGACACTGAGCATATTTTCTCGTGGAGGCAAAACACAGACGAACTTTTCGTTATAGGCACAAGAGGGATTGTAGGCCATATTGAAATCTAAGACCATCTTATAATCCGGTAGGACCTCGGCATCGATATACCGTCCGCCTTCATAGGTCTCTTTCTCGTTCGTCTCGTCTTTGAACGGAATGAAGAGCATATCGCTCAAGATGGATTTGTAAATCTCGACGGTGTATTCCTTCCCCCCTAATCGAAAATGAAACTTTCCATACCGAAGGTACCGCTTATTGGTCCCTTTGTTCGTCAAAAAGGTGGCATAATATTTCGGGTTATTAATGTGGAAAACGAAGCGCTCAATCTGGCCGGAGAAGACATACTTGGGATCGAAGGGATAGTATTTCAACCCTTTAAAATTGTTTTTGTCTCGAGGGAGAAGAGGAGAACGCTGGTGACTCTTAAAAAAGGCGTCCCGTTCTTTTCTCCATTTCAGAACCTGCTGCTTGGGCAGGGCTATTTCCTTCTGATCCTCTCCCCTTGTCGCGACAGGAATTCCTTGGGCCAGCGAGAAAAACCCAACCATCAATAGGATATATACGATTTTCATTTCCTTCATCCTGAACACCAGAACCCCCCGTATCTTAACAAATAGGATGCTCGGACGCAAACTATTCAAGGCCTTGACAGAGTTAACGGCATTCGGTATATTAGCGTTATCCTCAATTAAGAATAACGATCGGAGTGAAACCATGAAGATCGGTTATAAGATCTGGCTGGATAACCATGGGAAAGCATTCGGAGACGGTCCCTGTGAGCTTTTGAGACGGGTGGAAAAAAGGATGTCCCTTCATCAAGCGGCCAATCAGATGGGTATGTCCTACAGCAAGGCATGGCGCTTGATCCAGACCCTGGAGGAAAGGCTTGGCTTTGCTCTTCTGGAACGGAAAGTCGGGGGCCCATCCGGAGGAGGTTCCCGGGTCACCTCCCGGGGAAAAGCTCTCATGAGTCATTATGAGCGATTTCGGAAAGACGTAGAGAAGAGCATCGAAGTAGTCTACCATAAACATTTTGGGTCTGCAGAGAAAAAAGGATGGAAATGAAAAAGGTTCCTTTTCTAATATCGATACTTTTAGCATTCGTTTTTATTGGAAATGCGCAATGTGCATCGAAGAGAATTTTGGTTTTCGCCGGCGCTGCAAGCAAACCTGCCACGGAAGAGGGAGCACGAATTTTCCAGGAGAGATTTGGAATACCTGTCAATGTGATCTTTGGAGGTTCTGGATTCGTCCTCTCCCAGATGAAACTGACAAAAAAAGGAGATCTCTACTTCCCGGGATCTTCCGACTTCATGGAGATGGCCAAAAAGGAGCACTTAGTATTTCCTGAATCGGAAAAAATTCTTGTTTATCTCATTCCTGCGATCAATGTACAAAAAGGAAATCCAAAAAAGATCTCTTCTCTTAGGGATCTGACAAAGGATGGCGTCCGGGTGGCCATCGCCAATCCGGAAATGGTCTGTGTTGGGACTTATGCTGTGGAAATCGTCGAAAAGAATCTTACCGCAGTTGAAAAAGAAAAATTTAAAAAAAATTTAGTCAATTATACTGAAAGCTGTGAGAAAACAGCCAATGTCATCTCCCTCAAGGCAGTAGATGCTGTTTTGGGTTGGCGGGTTTTTCAGTATTGGGATCCTGGACGGATCGAGACAATCTATTTAGGGCCGGAAGAGATTCCAAGAATCGGTTACATCCCGATCGCCGTTTCAAAATTCACTCAGGACAAAGAGCTGGCTCAGAAGTTTATTGATTTCCTCTTCTCTCCTCAGGGGAAGGCAGTCTTCCGAAAATATCATTACTTGATGGATCTTAAAGAGGCACGGCATTTTACCAGACCCGATACACCCGTGGGAGGGGAGTACGTTCTTCCTAATGAATGGAGGACCACGAAGAAATGAGTTTTCGGTATACGATGATCGGGGCGGCAGTAGGTATCTTCATCTTCTATTTGGGACTCATCCTCTCTCTTTTCTATTTTGTTGGTGGCAAAGGATTTTGGGAAGCCTTGTCACACCCCAACACTCTATTTTCTATCCGTCTGAGTCTGATCGGTGCAACCCTGGCAACATTTTTTGCTGTGATCATTGGACTTCCATCAGCGTATGCTTTATCTCGCTTCAAATTTGTGGGTAAGGGAATTTTGGATACATTTTTGGAAATCCCGATGATCATTTCACCTGTGGCCCTCGGCGCTGCTTTTCTCGTCTTCTTCAATACTCCCTTAGGAGAATTGATCCAAACCAAAGGCATCTTTTTTGTTTTCGAAGTCCCAGGCATTATCTTAGCCCAATTTGCCACGATTGCAGGTCTGACAACGCGATTGATGAAGGCCTCTCTGGATGAAATCTCTCCGAGATACGAAGCAGTAGCTCGATCCCTCGGATCATCCCCATGGCATACCTTCTACCGGGTCACCCTTCCTCTTTCATTCAGGGGACTCCTCGCCTCCGTCATCCTTTCTTGGGCAAAGGCCTTCGGAGAATTTGGAGCCACGGTCACGCTTGCAGGGGCAATGCCAGGGAAGACGGAAACGATGCCCATTGCCATTTTTACTTCTTTAGCTTCTGCCAATATTGACAAGGCTATCGTCTTGATACTCATCTTAGTGGCCTTTGGCCTCTTAGTTCTCTACAGTGTCCGATTGACCGGGAAAAGAGTTCGCTATGATTAGGATTGAAGGCCTCACCATTCTGTTTGAATCGTTCAAAATAATGGATCTCAATATCCAAATTGAAGAGGGGGGGTTCCATTTCCTTCTTGGCCCAACAGGGAGTGGAAAAACACTGATCCTTGAATCCATCATGGGATTACGTAAACCCAGGACGGGCAGGATCTGGATCGGAGACAAAGAGGTTCAAGATGTACCGCCGGAGCACAGGGGGATCTCTTACGTTCCGCAAGATCTGGCCCTCTTTCCCCATCTCAACGTGAAACAGAACATCCTTTTTGGAATTAGGGCAAGAGATCTGGATATGAAGACCTATGAAAAATATGTCGCCACCCTTGTAGAGGTCATGAAGATCGGTCACCTTCTCGAACGATATCCTGCCCATCTCAGCGGGGGGGAAAAGAAACGAGTGGCCCTTCTCAGGGCATTGGCCCCTAAACCGAAACTCCTTCTTCTTGATGAGCCCCTCTCCGGCCTCGACCCTTCCATTAAGGTCGATATTCAACATCTTTTGAAAAACCTCCATTCCTCCTTTCATACGACGACTCTCTGTGTCACTCACGATTTTGAAGAGGTATACTTTTTGGGCGACCAGATGACCATCTTTATTGACGGGAAGGTGG
>JBAVGF010000051.1:0-4585 GCA_049684675.1 Thermodesulfobacteriota bacterium
GGGCAGAGTTATTCTTTTTGATATTTTCTCGATTTTTGTTTAGAATTATTTCAGTTGCTCTTAAGCTCTTTAACAGTACAGGGACGGGTGATGAAGTCTCCCAAATCTTCACTTACCTTCAAATCTTTCCAGGACCTGGAAGCTATACTGAAAAACAAGCCTTTCCCTCTCTCCGATCGCCGCCCTACTCATCTCATCGATCACGAGGAAAAACAGCATCCTGAATTGGAGGAAGAACTTTTTAAGAAGGCCATGGAAGGCGTGGCGCCCATCTCAAGGGACAAGTATGTTGAGAGAATTTTGCAAATCGAGTTACCCGAAAGCTCCAACAATAATGAGGATGCTGAGATATTAGAGAAGCTCGCAGATCTTGTGAAGTATGGAAAGGGCTTTAACGTGGCTGATACACCAGAGTACATCGAAGGCACTGGGTATCATGTCCATCCAGCCCTGGCCAAGCGTCTGCACCGGGGGGATTATTCGATTCAGGCATTTGTCGATCTCCACGGACTCGTTGCCGCGGAGGCAAAAGAAGTTTTTGAAAAATTCCTAAAATGGGCGGTGACCACGGGTAAGACCGGTGTTCTAATCGTTCACGGTCGCGGGCTCTCTTCTCCTTCCGAGCCTGTTCTGAAGAAAAAGGTCGTAGAATGGCTCACCCGTGGCCCTTGGCGGAAATGGGTTGCAGCCTATTCAAGTGCCAGAATCTGCGATGGCGGTGCAGGGGCGACCTATGTGTTGCTGAGGCCTCGTCCCGTTTCAAAGAGGTTGAAGAAGGGGTTGGGAGCGATAAAGAGATGAAGTGTAGAATTCACCCTGACCGGGAGGCAATTGGGGTATGCCAGAAACACGAGGCTGGATTCTGCCAGGAGTGCTGTGAGTGCCTTAGCATTGATCATTGCTGCGAATGTATCGATCCAAAACTCTACTGTACGTTCAGAACTCAGTGCGTCATCTGGGAATTGTCAAGAGACAGAAGGAAAAAAGAGATATTGTGATGTGGTGACGCCGGGCTCTTTCACACCCTTTTAATAAAGAGAGAGGTCAGGTGCTCCAGGTGTTTCTTTTCTTCCTCGGATAATGTTTCGAAGACCTGTTTCGAACTGCGGCTTTCCACTTTCCGCTCCATCTTGAGATAGAGATCATAAGAGTTCGTTTCTAACGAGATGGAAAGCTCAAGAATCTCTTTCAAAGTTTTTCCCTTCGACCATTTCAAGGCCTCACTGATGAGCATCCCGCCTTCCATCACATCCCCTCTTGGTTCTTTGGAGATTACGTTACCAGGAAATTCAGGTGCGGGGGTCTTCCCTGAAAGCTCTTCATACATTTTCCAGAGAGTAGTTTTATGGTTCTCCTCCGATCTCTTAAGATTTTGGAAGAGACCCTTTGCCTTTTGGTCCTCAACCATTTTGGCAAGCGATTCGTAGAATCTGCAGGATCCATCTTCGAGGAGCCAGGCCAGGGCGATCATGTCTTCCGGCCCGGTGGCCGGAGGAAAATAGGCCATCCCTGCCTCTGGAATTCCTTCTGCAACAAAACCGTCCCAGGCTCTGATTCCTCCTTGCATGCTATGGACCTCTTTAAATCCTGCACCTGTTAGGATTGAAGCAGCGGCACGGCTGCGCACGCCCGCCGTTCAATAAACGATTGTAGGCTTATTGGGATCAAGTTCAGCAAGTCGATTCGGTAGCTCTCCCACCGGGATCAGTCGCGAGCCTGGAAGATGGCCTTGTTCGTACTCCTCAGGCTGTCTGACATCGACGAGATTGTATTCTCCTGATCTCCTTTGATTCAGAAAGCTCCGAATCTTTTCAGGCGACCAGGTCGATACAGGTTTGAAATAATCGAGAATACTCATTTCTCGCCTTTCGATGTGGATGGAATTATTATATGCAGTAGGGCATTACTATTGCAATAAATTATTCAGGTCCAAGGACCCCCCTAAACGAAATCCAAGATACCGACTACTGGAAATTACTTGGATAAACAGCTAGTTGGCGCCCATTTAAAGTTCTATAAGCACCGAAAATATGTTTGACAAAACCGCTTAGTAAGCATAGGATTTTAGGAAATTACAATACGTAATCCATTATTGTCGGTGGGGACAAAACAAAAATGCTGTCCCCGCCGAACGTGCATCAAAAGGAGGATAAGTGTGAGCGATTCTAGAAATGAAAACTTTCTCGTTGCAGTATTTAATAATAGTGCAGATCATATTCAATTTCTAAAAAAACAACAATGGACAATCACGTATTATTGTTTATTATTATATGCCGCAATTGTTGCTGTTTTCAAAACCCATTTTACGAACGCTTCCTGCATTGAGAGGGGTGTCCTTTTGGGTATTTCAACAGTGCTATGTGTTATTGGTTGTATTCTAATTTTTGTATTCGAAAAATCAATGAAAGACCATAGAATAATTATAGAAAATATTTATGAATCATTTCCGGAAGAGAAAAGAATTGCCTTCGCAAAGACCTTGTCAGGCTCAGCTCCAACCGACGTCCCGCTAATAAGATCTACGTTGATAGCCAGCTTAATTATTGGTCTAGTCATTGTCGGATGGTTGTTATATAGGAATCTAATATACACTTGACGAATCACTCCAGCGGATGGCTTACAACCACCGCTGATTTTAAGCGTTCAGTCCAAGATATGAAATATTGGCATCATTTACTTCTTCTATTAGTACTTCTTGGTTGTTCTACGGCGGCCAATAAACAACTTATTACCCGTGTCTCTCCAGAACCCAAAAATTATGCTTGGTGGCTCCGCATCGAGTTTGTGCCTGTTCATAACGAAATACGAGGCGTGCCCGTCCACCAGATTGACCCTTCGTGGCGATTGGCGTCGGAACTTCGCAAGGAGGCGATACGCCCCGAATTGCTTCTTGAATGGGGGACTGACATCATGCAGGAATCAGGTTTATATTTCTCTCTTCATGGCGATTTCAATAATGATGGCATTGAAGATCTTGTCCTTGTCGGCGTATACGAAAATAAATCCAACGAACGCGGGAGTTTCGTTCTTATTTTGTCAAGAGACGATGAAAGAAAATGGCGTAAATCGTTCCTTGGGTACCTCGGCAAACCAGGCTTTGCTGCACTTGACAATAAAACGGGCTCAGTTAGGGTGTGGTTCTGTATGGAGTGTGATTACGGGGCTTCATTGGTTTGGGACAAGGAAACCAAGAAATATTTACTGCGTCCATTATGATTCGAGGATTAAGAGGACCTAACAACCGCATACCTTTAGGTGAATAAAAGTCCAGCGTATGGCTTACAGCCACCGCTGGCCTTATTCGTAGAGGCTGCAGGAGAAGTAATTATTCGTAGGTTTGCTATCAATCAAATCGAATAGGTACAAGCCAGAAGAAAGCCCCCATCGGGCTTTTTCTACAGGCTCGTTGGACGCATAGTAGATTGTCGAATAGAGAAAAAAAATGAATGGATCGATGGGAGGGAAGCCGGATTACGGTAATTGGGTTGCAAAGAAATTTATCTATATACCCGGTGTCGCCAGTCTCGTGTTTTTCGGATTGGCTCTTCTGGTTCCGTACCTGGTGATTCCTGCTGGTTTGTTCTTTTTGGTTTCCATATATTTTGCATATGCTCGATACCGGTTTTCTCCCCAAGGGGGGAATGTAGAAGACCAGGTTCGTGAATTGGTGTTAGCACATTTGGATTGGAATGGAGAAGGGCAGGCATTGGATATAGGCTGCGGAAACGCTGCCCTCACAATCAAGCTTGCGCATAAGCATGCAAGGGCGCGGGTAATAGGGATTGACTATTGGGGGAGCAAGTGGGAATACTCCAAAAGCATATGTGAACGGAATGCAAAGATTGAAGGGGTAAATGAGCGTGTAACCTTCCAGAAAGCCAGCGCTTCGGCGTTGCCATTTGAAGATGAATACTTTGATGCCGTAGTGAGCAATTTAGTATTTCATGAAGTGAGGGATGTTGCCGATAAGCGTGCGGTGATTCGAGAAGCATTGCGTATGGTCAAGAAGGGTGGTAAATTCGCTTTTCAGGATTTATTTCTGTTGAAGCGAGTATATGGCAATATTGATGAATTAATGGGGACTATCCGAGGTTGGGGGATAAGAAAGGTGGAGTTCGTTGAGACAAGAGATTCAGGTTTTATTCCGATGGCATTGAAATTGCCGTTTATGGTGGGAACGATAGGACTAATCATCGGAGAGAAATGAGTGGGCTAATTTGTTGTGAGAAGAAATGCGTCCAGCACTCCAGCGGACGCGGAGTCCCTCCCCGCTAACTTCAGTCGTTATCTTTTCCTTCGATCTCAAGCTAAGATTTATTTTGCTCGGCAATAGGGAAGCCAGCGGTTTTCTCTCATTAAAACGCGGGTTGTGTTGTCGCCCTGTTGGGAAGGACGTCCGTGATTGAGAGGGGAGGGGATTTCCCCTTTTTGAAAAATGTCATATTCAGGATCCCATGGAAAAATAATAAGGGGTCCGCTTGTTACCTTGGTGAGGATAGGGAGAATGGGACGGATATCCTCCTTTCTTTGAGAGCTGAACAGCTCGTCAATGCTTTTGAATCTGGAAAGATCCTCAAGAGTCTTC
>JBAVGF010000052.1:0-7032 GCA_049684675.1 Thermodesulfobacteriota bacterium
CAATTACTAAACTAATAAACCACATTTATTCCTTTGTCAAGGACAAAGTTTATTTCATAAGATACTGATATCGCAATAAGATTCTTACATGTCTCACCAGATTTGATGGGCTTCTGAAGTGGTAATATTTTTCAGAAAAGAGTAGGATTTAGTAAGAATTGGTTTGTTTCTCATATGCGAAAATTCGTCTTCCGAGTGCGTTCACAATACTGAACCGCTAAAGCATGGCGAAAAACTCTATCTAAAGAGATCCGAATATCGAAATTCCCCCGTGTCGCCCGAGTAAATCTATTTTAAGGACGGATTCCACCATTCTATCCAGGTTCCATCCCTGCTGAACGTGACCCCGGTCGTCGATTCGATCTGCCGGATCCAGTCTCCAAGGTAGGAGGCGTGGTGAATGATGAGAGGGGTGCTGTGATCCGGGAGAATATCTTCGAAGAGCCGATGGAGAAATATATTTCTGTCCATCTCCTGCAAGGTTTCACCGTCATCCCAGGGCGTTGGCCGAATGAATCCATGATTCGCCCCTTCGTCTCGCCGGTAAAGGAAGTAGCTCCCGAACCTGTCCTTTAGACGGCGCAGCGTCTCGGCACACCTCACGATATCCGCCACGGTAATCCCTTTACAGAAGTAGTGAAGCAACCGGTCGGAGAAAGACTCAAAACCGATTGATGCGAACATGATTTTCACATCCTGCCTCCGTGCAAGCGACATGATTTCCTCAAGGTCGGAGGCATGCGAGTTGATGTCATCGACCCGGCAAACCAAATTGATTTGCGAAAGCCTGATCTCGTGTCTTTCGGTATCCTCAAACAGCCTGCCAAGGGAACGGATGGGGTATTCGTCTATGAGTTCGAAGGGGATCTTCCTCCCATCGACCTCGGGCAGCCCGGCGATCTGAGTGATGACCTTGTCCCGCTGAACGGAGCCGTGGTAACCCTTGTCCCACGAAACATCGCAAAAAATACATCCCTCGCTTTGCACCTCGAGTTCAGGGATACCGCTTTCGCGGAGGCTGCTCGGCGGGGGCAAAGTTATTGTCTGGTGCTTGCTGGCGTAAGGGCAGCCAATTGCATTCAACACCTGTCCAAGCCGGACTTCGATCTCATTCAGGGTGTCCGAGAACGCATACATGTTCGACCAATCCGCCTCCAGGAATATATCTCTTGTCCAGGGATATTCGAGGACCCCCCTCCCACTGCCTAGATGCTCCGCCTGAAGGCCATCGACCGGGCCCTGGAAGGCGATGTCGATCACCGATTTCAGTCCTTTGAACCTGTGCGGGTATGAGTCGGTGTCCGGTTCGCCTCTATAATCTTGCCGGGCCTGCGGCCCTCCCAGAATAGTCGTAAACCCCTTTTGCTTTAGCTCCGGGATCAGCTCAAGGATATCTGTTCTGCCGCAGAGATGCGAGAAGGCTACTACCCTTTCTCCCGGAAGCAACGGGCCGTGGCTTTGGGAATTTGGCTGGGATGTCCCTCTACAGAAGCTACGAGTAAGTGTATCGAGCTCGCCAGGGGCGCTCCACTTTCCTGCGTAGTATTCATCTATGAAACGAAGCAGTCGTTCCTTGGAGAAATTCCTCTCGATCCCGACGACGATCGAGGGTATTAAGAGCTTTCGCCGGAGGAATGTTGCAGCCACCTGAGCCCCCAGGATACCGTGGGGCTCTCCGGTGTGGTGCGTGAAGACGATCATATTTCTTCATCCTTTGGATCCGTGTACTGCAACTATGTCACATTCGAGGGATGGCTTCAATAAGAGTTGAGACGGACCGCGGATCGCTAATTCACGCCGGCTCCTGCCGAAGGGTATTTCGGTCTCTAAGGGGATCGATTAGACCTGGAGAAGGGTGGTTGCTGTCCATGCCCTGTTAAAGGAGGAGAGATGTTTCACCTTCATGTGAATTACGACATGATCCTTTCTTTCTTTTCTATTTTTTCTCGATAACCTCGAAGGAATCTAAGATCTTCTTAATATCCTCGCGGTCGTTTGTCCCTTCTTTCTCCAATATCACGTAGAGAATAAAGATCTGGTAAGGTTCTGTAAAGGCATAAATCCATCCCTGCTCTCGTTTTACCCCGTTTAGAGGAAAGGTGACGTATTTCTTCGCTGCATACTGGACCCCCTTCAAGGAGATGGGTTCTGTGGGATCGGTCTCCACCTGAAGATCCTTTCCATAATCTTCCTTAAATTCGGAAATCGTTCCTTCCGTCATCATGCTTGTGAGTGCCTCGATCATAGCCTGGCTGAACTTTACATGTCTACCGGCCGGTTGGAAATCGATCTGAAGGTTCGAGTGGGTTAGGGGATTGAAAAGGAAGAGTTGCGAGGATTTCAATCCATCTCTTCCATAGCCCAATTCCTCCATAAAATCTGGAATCTCAGTAGTTACTTTCCAATGGGGAGGAGCTGAAATTTTAAATGGGTACCTGATCCCAGCAAACTGATTTCCTGCGATCTTACCCACGGGAAGGCTGCGGTCAACTTTGGCTTCCTCACGGACAGGAGACTTATCGCATCCCATCAGGAGAGCAAAAATTAGAATAATAAGCAGGCCTTTTATCTTAACCATATTTCGCCTCCACGTGCTAAGGGAAATATGCAAAAAGTCTAACACTCCCCTTGAACATATGCAAACAGTCCCGAATGATCCCATCCGCGAAATATCATTTGACCTCAATACCTGATTATTGTATTTTACGGAATAAAAATCGTTAGAAAAGAAGCTGGGAACGCCATACCCAGAAGCCCTATTTTAATACCCTGACGTTAGCTCTTCCAAAGTGGCAAGATGAATATCTGGAATCGTATCTGTGCTTGGCTGGGCGATCGTGAAAACCTGCTGTTGCTTGTCCTCATTTTGGCCCACTTAATTCCCCTTTGGGCATTTCAGTACTTTCCGTCTCAGGACGGACCCGCCCACCTTGAAAACGCCAATATTGTTTTTGATTTCTTTCATCCAGGTCGGAGCATTTTTCGGGAATACTATCTGCTCAATAAAAATCTGGAACCCACTTGGCTTGGACATTTTATCTTGGCGAGTCTGATGTATGTCATGCCGATTTTCATTGTAGAGAAGATCTTCTTGAGCGGTTATGTCATTCTCTTACCTTTGTCGATTCGTTATGCGCTTCGTTCGATTCGTCCCGACTCTGGATTCCTCACTTTCCTGATGTTCCCATTTATCTACAATTACCCGTTGCATATGGGTTTCTACTCTTTCTCTTATAGTCTGGCAGTATTTTTTTTCTTAATGGGCTACTGGATGAGGAACCACGAACAGTTCACGCTGCGAAAGATGGTAAGGCTGGCGTTCCTTTCGTTATTGCTCTACTTCTGCCATATTGTATCACTGGTGATGGCTTATGTGGGGATCACCCTGCTGGCTTTGTGGCTTATTTTGTCTGACCTGACCCAAGATAAGCCTGGGCCGCGATTCGACTTCCAAGTGCTCTGGAAATCATTCGAGAGACGAGTCATTCCTCTGGTTTTAGCATTTTTGCCGACGATCATCTTAGTCGTGATGTTTCTTTCCTGGCAGGGGATAGAATCTCCAGAGACAGGGATCAGGAGGTCTCTTTATTGGCTACTCAAAGATCTGACGCAAATGGAATCGTTGGTATCGTTTCAGAGGGAGGAGTCTTTGTGCTCTATAGGACTGGGAATCCTTTTTGCTGGTCTCTTCTTGTACCTTGTCGTGTTGAAAATGAGGCAGAGACGGCCAGATCGTTGGGATGGTCTTCTCGCCGTCATTCTTGGGTATGTCCTGATTTACCTTTTCGCTCCTAATGCCATGTCTGAAGGTTCTTTCATTACTGACAGGCTTAACCTCTATCCTTTTTTTGCATTCGTTCTGTGGTTTGGGGTTCCGTCCTATCTGAGAAGCGTGAAGTGGGGAACCGTGCTCGTTACGATTGTCATCACGGCGGCCTCATTAGGGTTGCACACATTGAAATACTCGGAGCTTAATGATTATCTGGCAGAATACCTCTCGGGGAGCCACCTGATCGAGCCCAACAAAACTCTTTTGCCCCTGGCTTTCGATTCCCGGGGGCACGCGCCTGATGGAAAGGCTCTCTCACTGAAGGTCAGGCCCTTCCTCCATGCCTCCGGTTATATAGCCGCCCAGAGGCATGTCGTAGAATTCACCAATTACGAAGCCGGAGCGTACAAGTATTTTCCGGTACTCTTTCGGTCAAATCTAAATCCGTATGACCATATTGGGATTAAGGACAGATCTATCGTTTGGGAACCCCCTCAAGTTGATTTCCTCACCTACGCAGGACGCACGGGGGGACAGGTTGATTATGTTCTGGTTTGGGGTATTCAAGAGCGTCAGCGAAATCATGAGGCGACGAAGTCGATAAATCAACAACTCAAGAAGGGTTATGACTTAATTTATACCTCTCCAAGAACAGGATTGATGCAGTTATATAAACGGAAAAATTGAGGTAGAGACCAGGAAGCTGTGTCGCAATAATAAAAATCGGTTCCAGACAAAGCGGAAGAGGTGGTCGGGTATAAAAGTCTTAGACCGGCAACCTCTTACAGGCGAGATTCAGACGCTCCATATCCTTGAGATGGCTCCATTTTCCACAGGCATTGGTTAACCATTCCTAAAACACCGTATTCTAAGACTTTGGAACCCGATTGTCTCTTCCACCAGGGCCGCAATTGCGGCTCGGGCTCCAATTACCTTCCTTGTCTCATAGAGTCAATAAACCTGCTGGCAAACTCTCTCTTCCTGGCCGTGTTCGTCTTGTCGGCATCCAGAAAAGAGATGGCCTTGACATCACAGAAACGAACGCACTGCGGATCGCCGTCACAGTGATCGCATTTCACCGTCACCCTTTCGCTGACATCAAAGAAAGGATGACCAAAGGGACAGGCGATGATACAGGTTCGACATCCGATGCACAACTTTTTGTCGATGGTTACCCGGTTATTGTTTTCAGGTTCTCTGTGGCAGGCCTTTGTCGGGCATACCTCCACGCAATACGCTTTTTCACAGT
The DNA here is from genome assembly GCA_049684675.1 of Thermodesulfobacteriota bacterium. GTDB lineage: Bacteria > Desulfobacterota > BSN033 > BSN033 > UBA1163 > UBA1163. The sequence goes on from JBAVGF010000052.1 coordinate 5,019, forward strand.
GGTTGCAGGCCATGGGAAGATAGAGCCCTGCGTCCTCCCACTTCACCACTTTGATCCGGGAACGGCTTGGATTGCTTGCCCCTGTGTGAAACACTGAGCAGACCATCTCACACAAGCGGCATCCAGTGCATTTTTGCTGATCGACGATCAATATTTTTTCGTCCATTCCGGTTCTCCTTCTTTTTGATCGAAACATAACGCGTGAGCATTATTCGTGAATTGCCTGAGAGCCTTTAGACAAGTTCAACGGTTTTTCGAGTCGCGAAAGAAGAATGACGAGTCACGTTGCTGATATACTTTACCGGGTCTTCTTTCTATCTCTTCGGGGTTCTCAGTCTTTCCGCCGCTAATGCCTTTGTATTCTCGGCCATGATGTCATGCTGGATTTCCATCAACCGATGCATCGGAATCTGATCCTTGATTCCGGCGTGAAGGACGCCCAGCCGGAGGAAAAAACCGCCGCAGAGGAGAAGGGTGCCGGCAGCAAAGATCAACACCACATTTCCGTGGAAGAACGATGCGATATTTTCAAGGATCACGGGGAAGACGAAGCCCAGCAAGACAACCCCTCCCCAGAAGATCATTTTCATGTCACCGAAAATGAGGAGGTGAACCGAATCCTTTCCCTGTCCCGAGGCTTTGTATCTCCGGGAAAGGAAAAGATAAAGGACGATCGCTTCAATGACTACCAGAACCTGTTCTCCGCCCGTCAAGACTTTCAACGCTGCGCCGTCGTGAGAAAAAAAACCCGTTCCCAGGGTAGAGAGGATAATGCCCATTGACCCAGTGGAGAGTCCTGACACCAGGAAGAGAAGAGGAAGGAGACCGGTATTCCATAAAGGAATCGATTTCGTCGCTTTCAGGAGAATCCCGGTGTAAATGGCAGTCCCGAAAGCAAAGATGAAAGCGATGATCTCCGGAATCCGCCAGAGGACTGACCCCGGATGGAGCCATTCAAAAGGCAGAATAGATTTGGCAAGGAGAACTAGACCGAGAACAATGAAGACGGAAAGGATGATAAACCCTCGGGCCACCCAGGAGGTCCTCGGGTTCAAGCAGGCGTACATGAATCTCCATTTGATTCCCAGGTCTAAAACAAGAAAGGGGGCGCCGATGGCAACCATGATCGGTCCCCATAGGATCGGGAGACTTGAAAGATTCAGGGCAAAACCAAAAGCATCAACGGAGGAGTGGATGAACGGAGGATTCGACTTCACCCCGAGCCAGTGGATCAGGGTACCGATGATAAACGAACCGGCTCCCATTCCCGCCAGATAGAGGTAAATGGCGATAATCTCCTTCCATTCTTTTTGGGGTCTAAGATACTTTGTATTTTCTATCGGGTGAATAGATCCTGCCCTCATGCTTATTTCCCTTTGAATTCCCTATTTTTGGGGATGAAAAAGAGAAAAGTTCTTTAGAGTGAACGCTTATTTTTGACTTAATCATATCATATACAACTATTTTGTCAATATTTTCTGCCCATTTCTATTCTGTGTAATCGTTCCATAATCTATGTCATCAGAAAATCCAAGGCTTTTGGAAGAACACCTTGACAAAGGTAAGTAGATTCTGGTACCCTTTTAGAGAGTTCAACCCGGTGAACGCATGAAAAAAATAACTTATTCGGCCCCTTCGGTCAAAAAGGCCTTCCAGATTCTTTCTGCGATTTCAGATGCTTCAAACGGTCTCGGCATAAGCGACCTCGCCAAACAGCTCAAGATTGGGAAAAGCACGGTCCATGGCATTACCTCTGCCCTGGAGGAATTGGGAGTGTTGGTTCGGGACCCGCACCACAAGAAATATTCGGTCGGGTATGCCCTTTTGGAACTTGGGAGAAGGGCCCATACCAGGATAAAGCTGAGGGACGTCGCCAGAATTCCCATGGAAAGGTTGATGGAGAAGGTGGGGGAGACCGTTTTTCTCGGGATAATGAATGGGGATCACATCACCATTTTGGATGTGGTGGAATCGCATCATGAGATGAAAATCACCTCCCCTCCGGGGACGAGGC
>JBAVGF010000053.1:0-1628 GCA_049684675.1 Thermodesulfobacteriota bacterium
TGAGGGGAGTCGCTCTCTCTGGCTAAGTGCCTTAAGAAGGTTCTGAATTCTTCCCCTTTCAGGGTTCGTTCACTTATCCTTTTTAGCGCTTCCTCCTGGCGAAGGACCTCAGCCTCCAATGTTTCTACTCCTTTCGTCACCAGCAGGGATTCTTCCGATTTTAGATCGGCCGCCTTGAGATCTGCCCTCAGCCCCCTGATTTTGCGACTCTGTGGGGCGAAGTAAAAATGGTCGAAGGCCCAGATAGCAACAACAACGGCGGCCAAGATGATCAATATCTTTTCTCTATTTTTTAACACCATGGTTTATTTTTTTTCCTCTCCTAATCCCCCCAACCCCCTTTTAATAATCCCCCCTTCTCCCCCCTTTGCAAAAGGGGGGGTGGGGAGATTAACGGTTGGAGAGGGAGGATTATCAAGATTGATGCCGCAGACAATCCCAAATTCTGCTCCTGGCTGAGTATATAGTTTATCCTCATCGGCTGAAACCAGTCTCACGTTATTGAATAAGGGAGATCCCTCGAGGCGCTCGATGATCTGGGCTAACGCTGTGAGAAAGTGAACATCGGTGCCGAAGGCGACGCCTGTGATATAAAGTTCCCTTCCGGCTTCCTTTTGGGATTCCCCTTCCTGAGGCTTTGAGGGGTGAGCCCCTTTTGTCAGAGGTTTTCCCTTGCCTTGAACTGAGAGAAGCGTCAAGGTGATATTTTCCGGCACAATTTGACTGACCTCTCTCAATATGTCCCGATAGGGGACAGAGATAAGTATCGAGGATGGGAATTGAGAAAGCTTCTCCTTAAGTTGGATATCTTTCTCCTTTAACATTTTCAGCTTAGCCTGAAGGGCGTCGAGATCAGCCACCTTCGCCTTCTTCATATTGATCTCTTTTTGTATAGTGTTCACCTGCCCGTTCATATATAAGGCGATTCCTAAAAAGATGAACAACGCGATTCCAGGGGCCAGGATAGGAATCGACTTTACTACTTGAACCTTAGATAAGAATGATTCTTTAGCAGGAAGCAGTTCGATTCGTTCGGGTTCAGGGAGCGCCACCCCTGCCGCGGCGACGAAGAGCGAGCCCATCTGGTTAAGAAGTTGAGTGTCATTCCTTTTTAGATCAAAAAGAATCTCGCTTAAAGGATTGAAATGTTCTACCGGCAACCGAAGCTCACTTGCGAGATAGGAGACCATATTTTTTAAGTTGGCGCCTCCACCGGTCAGAAGCAGTCTATCAATCCGTTCTTCATTAAATTGGGTCCTGTAATAGTCAAGAGACCGTCCTACCTCTGCGGATAGCCTCTCCAAGACGGGTCTGGCGAGGAAGGATATCTTCGACAGAGATGGCGATTTGTCGCCTTTCCTTTCCTGATAAGGTTCTGAAAGGATTCCCATCTCTTGCTTTATTCCCTCTGCTCGTTCAAAGATGGCCTCGGGCTCTCCCTCGGAGCCGATTCCCTCCATAATGGCCTTGGTAATGTCGGCTCCGGCAGGAGTGACTTCCCGGCTGAATTGCAAGATCCCATCTTTGAAAACGTAAATACCTGTTTTTTCAGCTCCAAGGTCAATCAAAGCAACGGTTTCTTCCTTTTTAAGCTGATTCCAAACCAATAGAGTATTCCAGAGGGCAAA
>JBAVGF010000054.1:0-2522 GCA_049684675.1 Thermodesulfobacteriota bacterium
AGTTCAGAAGGTAATGTCAAGGTGAAAACCGGCTTCTGGGAGAGCAGTTTCTTTCCCTGAACTTCTAAATCTTTCTGGGCGGTACTGGCAGCAGCCCAATTGACCAACAAGAAACCCAGCATAGCTAACAGGATTTTTTTCATGCTCGTCCCTTTCAAAATAGTTCCATGATTACAAAATTGTAGGGGAGGCCCGCTGTGGCCGCCCAGTGTGGGAACCCCGGAGGTGCTCCCCTACAATCTAATATCCAGCCTCGTCGGAAATTATTTCTTTTTCGTGAGCAACTCTTTCAATGTAGCTCCTGTTTGAGGACTTTTTCCCAGTATATCTTTCCAGCCTTCTTCGTATGCCACTTTGAGGAACCTCTCGCTTTCGGCGGGAGGTAGTGTGATAACCTGAATCCCTTCCTTGAGCAGTACAGGGCGTTCCTGTTTTGCAAGGTCGTCAAAAAGAGCAACGACCTTTTTCTCAGCTTCTGCAGCCGCTTCTGTCAAAAGATTCTGAAGCTTCTTGGGCAGCTTGTTCCGCGCGTTCACGTTCATAAGGAGAGGGTTGGGCACCTGGTAAAAACCCGGATCAACAACATATTTTGTCTGCTTGTCCCAGCCCCAATCACGAATCCCAACCGATGGCCAGCAATAACCGTCGACAACGTTCCTTTCCAGGGCGGAATATACTTCCGTGGGTGGTATCGCAACAGGGTTCCCGCCAAGCCCTTTTATCACCTGCAGGTACATGGGGGAGACACGAATGTTAAATCCCTTGAGGTCGGCGGTCTTGATGGGTTTTTCAAGATAGAGATGGAATTGTATGCCCAGACCGAGCCTTGCCAGGTAATAGAGGCCGATTTTTTCGTGGAGTTGATTGATATATACCCAGGCACCTTTCGCCCTTTCTTCGGCAGGTGTAAAGACAGACAGCTTGAGGGCGTCCACCTCAGGTAAGACCGAAACGTAGTAGGCATTGGTGGTAAAAACCATGTCAACCATGCCACGCTGGCAGGCCTGGACCTGATCCATCGTCTTGACCGCTTCCGGTCCCCCAACGTACTGGATCTTCAGTTCCCCGGGATATTTCTTTGCAACCATCTGTTCCACCAGGTCCGTGAAGATTGTAAAGGCCTTGTACTCACTGGCTGTCTTGGGCCATCCGGTAACTGCCTTCAGCGTAAACGATTCTGCTTTAACCGGCCCACCCATCATACTTAAGACCCCGAAAGTGAATAGAGTGGTAAAAAATAAAACTGTTAGTTTCCTGCTCATGTCAAGCCCTCCTTCTATTATTTATTGCATTCAGCGAATTGTGCATAGCATCCGGAAGATGCGATGGCCTCCGGTCTTTTCTCTTAAGCCTCGTGCTATGCACCTCACGCTGTTCATGCCTGTCATCCATACTACCATAAATCCGGCCCCGGTTCTAATGCACCATTCCCATAAGATTTGGCACAACCGTTGCTATATTTGGCACTGCCATCACAAGGGCGATGCACAGGACATCTACGATGACATAGGGAGTCACCGCCTTCCAGATATCACCCATCGTTACCTCAGGAGGAGCTACACCTTTCATCACAAAGAGGGTGACGCCAAAGGGAGGAGTAATCAGGCCGGTCTCAAGGACAATGAGCATCATCACGCCGAACCAGATTTTGTCAAACCCGAAGGCATTGACGACGGGCATGTAAATAGGGATTGTGATCATCATAATGGCAACCGTTTCCATGAAGCAGCCCATAATAAGAACGACGACCAGCATGCCGATGAGTATCACGATCGGCGATACAGCGAGGTTGCTAATAAAATTCGTCATGCCTGCCGCAGCGCCGGTAAAGGCTAATATCTCACCATATGTGCTTGAGACGATAATAATCATGAATATCATCACTGTGACCTTGACGGTACTGATGACCGACTTCTTCATGATTTGCCAAGTTAAACGCCTGTAGACAAGGGCTAAGATAAACGCCCCCAATGTCCCTGTGGCAGCGGCTTCCGTAGGTGTTGCGACACCTAAAAATATGAAACCTATTACCATGAAAATGATGAAGCCGAGAGGTACCAGGTCTCGTAAGGTAACCCGCATCTTCTCCTTCAAAGGGACTTTAGGGGCAATATACATGGGCGCTTCTTCGGGCTTGAAGCGCAGCCACAATACGACGTAGAGGAAGTAGAGAGCAGACATCATGATACCCGCCGGTATGCCAGCCATGAGGAGCTGCCCGACATCGATATTGGCAAGACTTGCGAGGACCACAGTAAGTGCATTGGGAGGGATAAGCGCATCGACCGTACCTACTCCCATGAGTGGCCCGAGGCTCATATTTTTGCTATAGCCCTTCTCCAGCATTTGGGGAAGTAGAATGGTGCCAAGGAGAGCACATGTGGCAATCGTGGAGCCGCTCAAAGCACCGATGATAACACCCATAATAATCGCCAGAAGGGACAGCCTTCCCCGGAGGTTGCCAAGCCATTTATCAAGCACATTCACTGCGTTAAGCCCAAGGCCTGAATGGAATATCAATT
>JBAVGF010000055.1:0-2269 GCA_049684675.1 Thermodesulfobacteriota bacterium
CTACGAGGTTGAGCACGATTTTGCCGCCATTGGCAGGCGCATCATGCTTCTGAATGCAAGACAAATCCAAAGGGTGCTGGGCAAGGAGCGGATCATTCTGCTGGCCATCGAGGACATCACCGAGCGCAGGGAGATAGAAAATGGTCTGGAAAAAGCCCGCAAAGAACTGGCCGCAACTAAAATATCCGAAGATGAAGCCCGCGAATACGCCGAGAGCATCATCAACACCGTACGTGAACCCTTAATTGCTCTGGATCAAGATTTAAGGGTGGTTTCCGTCAGCCGCTCCTTCTATGAAGTCTTTAAGGTAAACCCCAAAGAGACCGTGGGACAGCTTATTTATGACCTGGGAAATAAACAGTGGGATATCCCCAAGCTGCGGGAACTGCTGGAAACCGTCCTTCCCGAAAAGGCAACCTTTGATAACTATGAGGTTGAACACGATTTTGCTAGCATTGGCAGGCGCATAATGCTTTTGAATGCCCGGCAGATTAAAAGAGCGTTTGGAAAGGAACGGATAATCCTCCTGGCCATCGAGGACATCACCGAGCGCAAGCGACTGGAAATCTTATTATCGGAGTCTGAAGAGCGCTACAGGCGCCTTTTTGAGACCGCAAACGACGGGATATTGCTTCTCGAAAAAAGCGAAGGGAATATAACCCATGCTAATCCAGCCGTCACGGCAATGTTGGGCTATTCCAAAGAGGAGTGCATCGGGAACAAGCTTCAGGATATCGGTTTCTCGCATGATATGGGTGATTTTCGAGAGATAATGCATACATTGGACAGAAGCGGCATTATTTATTACGATGATGTTCCGATAAAAACTAAGGCCGGGCAAACTTTTTATGTGGATATATATCTGGTCGACAGGGCAAGGTTAGTTCAATGTAATATCCGCGACATCACCGAGCGCAAGCGGGCGGAGGAAGCATTATACCGAAGGGACCTCGAACTTCGGACGGCTCTTTCTGAAATCAAAACATTGAAAGACCAACTCGAGGCCGAGAATATTATGTTCCGTCAAGAGATAAAAATGAGACATCAATTCGACCATATTCTCGGGCAAAGTGATGGTCTCAAGTATGTTCTCTATCGAGCGGAGCAGGTCGCTCCTATGAACACAACGGTCCTCATCCTCGGTGAGACCGGTACGGGAAAGGATCTGATCGCTACCGCCATCCACGACATGAGCCCCCGCAAGGAACGGCCGCTGATCACCGTCAACTGTGCTGCCCTGCCGGGCAATTTGATTGAGAGCGAATTGTTCGGCCGTGAGAAGGGGGCATTTACCGGGGCCGATACCCGGCAGGTCGGCCGATTCGAGATCGCCAATGGTTCCAGCCTTTGTCTCGACGAGATCGGGGAACTGCCGCTGGAGGTACAGGCTAAGCTGCTCCGGGTGATCCAGCATAACGAGTTTGAGCGCCTGGGCTCGTCTCAAACCATCAAAGTCGATGTACGGATCGTGGCAACGACCAATCGAAACCTTGAGGAAGAGGTCCGCAAGGGCCGGTTTCGGCAGGACCTTTACTATCGGCTCAACGTCTTCCCCATCACTGTCCCTCCACTCCGGCAGCGGAAAGAAGACATCCCTCTATTGGTCCAGGCCTTCATAGAGCGATATTCCAGGAAATTGGGGAAACAGATCACGTCGATCCAGAAGGAGACGCTGAAGGCACTGCAGGATTACCCGTGGCCCGGGAACATCCGGGAGCTTGAAAGCATCATTGAACGGGCCGTGATCTTGTGCCCCGGGCCGGTCTTGGAGTTGGCAGATAAACTGGAGATTTCATCCCTCTCATTGTCATCTACTCTGAGAACCCTGGAAGAGACGGAGCGAAACCAAATTCTTAAGACCCTTTCAGAAACCCGATGGCGCATCGAGGGAAAGGACGGGGCCGCAGCGATCCTGGGCCTCAACCCGAGTACCTTGAGAGCGAGGATGCATAAGCTCGGAATAGTCCGGCCGGAGACCAAGGAGTCAGATTAAGTTTTCTGGCTCTCCTCAAAGTATCCCTCAATATATTGAGGTTCCACCAAATATTGAGGCCAAACCAATAGTTTTATACTTCTCTGATGTCCTCTCCTATTAATCTAACACACTGTTTTTAAAGGATGATTCCAAACCTCTGCTTTTTTCGGGTTGTTGGCAAACCATTTGCAATTCCTATTTTTATGATCCTTGTAATCATACGGATGAATGCCCCTTCTGAGAAGCGCATGGAGCTGTCACAGACGATTGCTTCACTAATCGGCTCCATAAGGA